>CAJCJH010000017.1 GCA_903970615.1 Rhodospirillales bacterium | reverse complement strand
AGGTTGGCGTACTCATTCGATTTGAAATCGGACAATCGTACGATCACCGGTTCCGGAGCGAACGCGGCCGCGATCATCGCAATGCCTTCGGCCAGACGCATCCAGAAATAATCGATCGGCGAAGGATACGCGGCGATCATGTTGTCGATGATGCGGCGCACGTCGGGCGGCTGTTTGTCGAGTTCCAGCAGCGCCTGCGGATGAATGCCGATCTGCCGATTGATGATGAATTCGAGCCGCGCGAGGCCGACGCCGCGATGCGGCAGGCTGGCGAAGTCGAACGCCTGCTCGGGCGTGCCGACGTTCATCATGATCTTCACCGGAATGTCCGGCATCTTGTCGAGCGCGACTTCATCGACCTGGAAATCGACATGGCCGTCGTAGACAAAACCGGTGTCGCCCTCGGCGCAGGACACGGTGACTTCGGCGCCATCCTTCAACAACTCGGTGGCATTGCCGCAGCCGACCACGGCCGGAATGCCGAGTTCGCGCGCGATGATCGCCGCATGGCAAGTTCGGCCGCCGCGATTGGTGACGATCGCCGACGCGCGTTTCATGATCGGCTCCCAATCGGGATCGGTCATGTCGGTGACCAGCACATCGCCGGGCCGCACGCGCTCCATCTCCGCGATCGAGTTCAGCGCGCGCACTTTGCCCGCACCGATTTTCTGGCCGATGGCGCGGCCCTCCGCGATCACCTTGCCGCGCGATTTCAGCTTGTAACGCCGCAGCGTATTGCCCGCCGCGCGCGACTGCACCGTCTCCGGCCGCGCCTGCAAAATGTAGAGTTTGCCGTCGGTGCCATCCTTGCCCCATTCGATATCCATCGGCCGCTGATAATGGTCTTCGATGATCAGCGCCTGTACGGCGAGCGCTTCGATATCGGCATCGTTCAAGGAAAACTGCCGGCGTTGTTTTTCATCGACCGGCACGAACTCGACCGCCTTGCCACCGGTGTTTGAATACACCATCTTCTTGGCTTTTTCGCCGAGCCCGCGCTTCAGAATCGCCTGCCGTTTCGCGCGCAGGCCGGGCTTGTAAACATAGAACTCATCCGGATTCACCGCGCCTTGCACCACCGCTTCGCCGAGTCCATAACTCGAGGTGATGAACACCGCATCGCGGAAGCCGGATTCGGTATCCATCGTGAACATCACGCCGGATGAACCGACATCCGAGCGCACCATGCGCTGCACGCCGGCCGAGAGCGCGACTTTGGAGTGATCGAAATTCTGATGTACGCGATAGGCGATGGCGCGATCGTTGAACAGCGAGGCGAAGACTTCCTTCATCTTCACCAGCACGTCGTCGATGCTGCGCACGTTGAGGAACGTTTCCTGCTGACCGGCGAACGAGGCATCCGGCAAATCCTCGGCAGTGGCTGACGAGCGCACTGCGACGGAAATCTCCACGCCCGCTTCATCCAGCAATTGCTGGTATGCAGAACGGATTTCAGTTTCGAGCGCGGCTGGGAACGGTGCTTTGACAACGGCTTCGCGGATGCTCTTGCCAGCCTTCGCCAGCGCTTGAACATCATCCACATCCAGCGCGGCGAGTTCGGCGTTGATGCGGTCGGCGAGACCTTCAAAACTCAGGAATTCGCGGTAGGCATCGGCCGTGGTCGCAAAACCATTCGGCACGCTCACGCCCAGCTTCGTGAGATGCTGGATCATCTCGCCGAGCGAAGCGTTCTTGCCGCCGACGCGCTCGACATCGTGCATGCCGAGTTGCTTGAACCACAGTACGGTTGCGTTAGCCATGAATCACAGGTTTTATTGGGGTTGGGGACGAATCAATTGGAAACGAGCTTGAGGCCGATCACCGAAACCAGCAGCATGCCGAGGAACAGCATGCGTTGCCAGTCGGTCGGATCGTGAAAAAAGAAGATGCCGATGAGCGTGGTGCCGAGCACGCCGATGCCGGTCCAGATGGCGTAAGCCGTGCCCAGCGGAATGCCCTTGATTGCGAGGTTAATCATACTAAAGCTGCACAATGCGAAGGCGCAGAACGCCACCACATAGCCGGGCCGCTGCATCGAAAAGCCGTTGGAGAGCTTCATCGTCGTGGTGAAGAAAATTTCAAATACGCCGGCCAGCAACAGATAGACCCATGCCAGCCAGCCGCTAGGTTCAAGCAGATTCACGGTTTGCACTACTCCACAATTCTTTTCTGGTTGGAAAGACTTTAGTCACGAAATGAGCGCACAGATTCCCCCACGCAGCGTATTTTTCGTCTCGGACGGCACCGGCATTACTGCCGAAACACTTGGCACCACCGTGCTCACGCAGTTCGTCGATGTCGAATTCAAGAAAACCACGCTGCCCTTCATCAACACGCCAGAACGCGCCCGCAGTGCGGTGGACTATATCAATCACATCGCCGCAGGTGGAGCGCGGCCGCTGGTTTTCAGCACCACGGTGTCGGATGAAATTCGCGCAATCCTGCGCGGCGCATCCGCCTTGTTCATGGATTTGTTCGACACCTACATCGCGCCGGTAGAGCTGGAACTAGGCCTGAAATCCACGCACGCGCAGGGCCGCGCGCACGGCATGAGCGACGCCGGCCGCTACGATGCGCGCATCGCCGCAATGAACTTTGCAATGGAGCACGACGACGGCCAGAGTGTGCGCGAACTGGCGCGCGCGGATATCGTGCTGATCGCGCCATCGCGCTGCGGCAAAACGCCGACCACGCTTTATCTGGCGTTGCAGCATGCGATCTTCGCCACCAATTTTCCGTTGACCGAAGAGGATCTCGAAACCCTGCGAATCCCGATGTCGCTGAAGGGTTTCGAGAGCAAATTGTTCGGGCTGACTTCCGACCCGGAACGCCTCACCCAGGTGCGCGGCGAACGCCGCCCCGGTTCCAAATACGCCTCGCTCGCGCAATGCAGCTACGAATTGCGCCAGGCCGAGCAGCTCTACCGGCGCCAGAACATCCCGTTCCTCAACTCAGCCAAAATGTCGATCGAGGAAATCGCGGCGATGGTGATTCAGGAGAAGGGCTTGCGGCGCTAGCGATGGCGGCGTTTTAACGCTTGCCAGAGCGCGTCATCGCACTTCAAATTCCTCAGGTCATGCGTTGATTGACGCATTCTCGCGCAACTTATTTTTTCGAAGCGTCGCCCGGATCAGCCGCATCGCCATCAAAAATCACGCCGACCGGCATCGCTGGCGGCGGCGGAATCCTGATCGTCGAATTGAAATACAGGAACGCGGATATCACGATCACATGTAGGGCGATGACGGCCGCAATCGAACGCCAGCGCAGGCTTGATCGGGTTGCGAGTCCTTCTGCCATCTCAGCCTGAAACGAGCGGCGATGTCGTATTTCCTGCCACTCGCGGTCGCTGACGGTACGGGTTGATTGCGGATCCATTGCCGCAGTTTAGCAATCCAGCAGAGGATTCATCCGGGTCGTGCTTTGTGGCTGGCCGCTTTCATCAGCTGTTCCGCGAGATACACCGCATCTTCGCCCACTTGCGCGAAGCGTCCCGATCCCCAGGTGTGCAGCCAGGGCAGGCCGATGAAGTAAAGGCCGGCCACTGGTGTTACGCCGCGCTGATGGCTCGGTTCGCCGCGACCATCGAAAACCGGCACTTCCACCCAGCCGAAATCGGCGCGATAGCCGGTGGCCCAGACCACACTACGAATGCCGGCCTCAAGCAGATCGAGCGGCGGCGAATCGTCGGCGGGAGTCCACGGCGGTTGATACTGCGGCTCGACCGGTGCTTCGATCTTTTCGCGCGCGATGTACTGGTCGATCATGTTCTTGATGCTTTGTGAAACCGCGTCGGCATTGTCGAGATTGGCCTTGAGATCGTCGCGGAATGCAAACGTCGCGCCTTGAATATCCGCCAGCCTGCCATGCAACTTCATGCCTTCGAGTGCGAATTTGCGCAGGTCGATTTCATGGCCGCCGTTACGGCCGGTGAGATAGTGATTCGCCTGCGCTTTCACGCGCTCTTTCTTCGGATGCGCGTGAATCGGAATCGCGTAGTAACCCATCTCATCGAGCCAGTCGATCGCATCCTTGCCGCGATACTTTCGCGGCGAGCGCGGTGCGCTGCCCACGCTTAAATGCACCTGCCTTCCGGCCCAATGCAGGTCTTCCGCAATCTGGCAGCCGGACTGCCCGGTGCCGACCACCAGCACCGCACCTTCTGGCAGTGAATCCGGATTGCGATAAGCCGACGAATGCAGTTGCACGATATCCGCCGGCAGACGCTCTGCCATGCGCGGCAGGCTGGGAATATGATAACCACCGGTGGCGATCACCACCTGATCCGCCGTGTAGTTTCCAGCGCGAGTGCTGATCTCGAAGACACCTTCGTCGTTTTTGCGCAATTGCTCCACACCAACACCTTCACTCACTGGCGGATCGAAAGACGCCGCGTAGTCCTCCAGATATTTCACGATCTCATCTTTCGGAATGAAGCCGTGCGGATCGCCGCCTGAATACGGAAATCCTGGCAGCTTGCATTGCCAGTTCGGCGTGACCAGACAAAACGAATCCCAGCGGCGGCTGCGCCAGTCGTGGCCGATGCGATTCTTTTCAAACAGATGATGTGCGATGCCTTGTTGCTTCAGGCAATAGCTTACCGATAGCCCCGCCTGGCCGCCGCCAATGATGATGACGGGAAAATGCGAAGTAATGTAGTCGACGGACGATAAGGAGTCATCGTCCAGAGATAAGGAGTTGTTCTTGACAGCGAGCTTATTCATCGAAAGCAATCACGGTAATCACTGCATTGGGAGTTGTCGCGAAGCTCGCCGCGCGATGTTCAATCGTCGCCATTTGACTGGCCGCGCTGCTGCAAGCGTAGCCATAGCGCTGACGCACGCGCTCGCTGGCATGCTCGAGCGCATGGCGGCTGCGCGCGAGGAATTCGTTCAGCGGATAAGGCGTGTCCAGCTCGAAGAATTCGCGCAAGGTACTGGAAGGCGAATAGCAACGGCTTTGCGTATCGTCCGGCCAGCGGACATGGAAATACATTTCAGGCATGGAGAATCTCGGATGTCGCCGGTTCGAGTAACGACGTTGATCGAACCTGGACCGAGGATGGTCCGCAGCCGATCAGATTTTCACTGGCGAAATCCCAGGCGATGCCGTGTTCGTCAACTGAGCGCAGTTGCAGTTGCCGGCTGCCATCGCATTCACCGATTTGCGCGCAGGCAAGGCCACGCGCGTGGAAGCTCGCCAGCACCTTCGCTTTGTCGTTGGGCGCCACGGCGAGCAAGAAACCGTAGCTGGGAAATGTCTGCAACAGCCAGCGATTCAAAGCATCCGGATGATTATCGACTTCAAGTTCGGCTGGGCATGGAATAGCGTTGATGTCGATGCTTGCACCGATGCCGGAGCATTCCATCAGCATCAACAGAGTCCCCAGAATTCCGGCCTGACTGATGTCTTTCGCCGCTCGACAAAGACCGTCTTCTGCGAGTTTCGGCAGCACTTCCAGGTCACCGCGCAAACGCATCGGATCACTGCCACTGCTGGCATCCCAGTTGGAGAAGTGTTCCCGATAACGGCCGCGCAGATCGATCGCGGCGAGCAGCGTATCGCCTGGCTTGGCGTCGAAACTGGTGAGCAGCTGCGAAGCGCGGCCGAGTATGGCGACCGATAACTGCTCTCGATCGCAATGCGCGTTACTGTGGCCGCCGACGACCGGCACGCCATACACTTTGGCGGCCGCGTGCATACCCGCAAGAATGTCCTGTGCGCGGACGTTGCCATTACTCCACAAGGCGTCGACCACGGCAAGCGGCCGGCCGCCCATCGCATAAATATCGCTGACGTTGACCATCACTCCACAATAGCCCGCGAACCACGGCTCGACAGCCACGAACTCATTCAGGAGACCTTCAATCGCCAGCAGCAGCCAGCCGCCGTTGATCGAATGGGAATCTGGAATTGCAGCGCAGTCGTCGCCATTGCGAACCTCGGCGCCGCCGAAGCGCTGCGGCAACATTGCAGTGCTGCTGAGTTGCTGCATCACCGATGCAATATCGCGCTTGTGGACAATGCCGCGCGCGGAATGCAATGCGCTGATGAGTGTAGCCAGCATTACGCCGCCCGGCGCAGTGTCGTCACAAAACCGAGTTCGGCATCGTGGCACGGCGGGTAATGAGCGAGATCGGCTTGCATCAGATGATGCGGGCGCCCGCAGACCTGGGTTTCTTCGATCGATTGCCAATGCAGATGCCGGAAAAGCTTCACATTGCGCAACTGCACTTGCGCCAGAAAGCGTGTGCAGCCGCGTGCATGCGCCATACTCACGGCGAGATGAATCAGCTCGCTGCCGAGCCAGGCCATGCTGCGATAGTCGCGGTGTACGGCCAGGCGCGATCCGTACCAAAGCCTGTTTTCATTGGCATCCGGATCGGAAGTAAGCGAGTTATGAATGCGTACGGTGCCGACCACCTGCTCGGACATTCCGGCGATACAGGACACCGCAACCAGCGTCAATGCATGCGCGTCGATCGCGTCGCTATCATCATCGTTGAACAGGCCTTGCTCACCGCAGAATACCGAACGCCGCAAGGCCACAGACGCCTGCTTCTCCCAAGCTTCAGTCGCCAGCTTGATGCGATATGAGGCCGGCACGAAGTCGAACGAATTGCAGTCGGCGGCATTGCAGGGATACATGGTTGATCCTCTCAGGCCTCACGCGGCCAGCGGAATTTGCGCTCGGCCTCGCTGATCGGTAGATCATTGATACTGGCGAAGCGCCGCTGCATCAGACCATTCGGTGCGAACTCCCAGTTCTCGTTGCCGTAGGCGCGCATCCAGTTGCCGGAGTCGTCGTGATACTCGTACTCGAAGCGCACCGCGATACGATTTTCAGTGAATGCCCACAGCGACTTCTTCAAGCGGTAATCGAGTTCTCGCACCCATTTGCGTTGCAGGAATTCGCGGATCGCCGCGCGGCCGCTGAAGAACTCACTGCGATTGCGCCATTCGGAATCTTCGGTATAAGCCAGCGCTACGCGATTCACGTCGCGTGAGTTCCAGGCATCTTCAGCGGCCTGCACTTTCTTCGCCGCAGTCTCGGCGTTGAAGGGTGGCAGTGGTGGGCGTGATTCTGAAGTCGACATGATGGGCTCTTGAGCTTCAGCGCTGGATCAATTCTCGAAAGCCGCGAGTGACGAGCAGGCGCCGCACTTGCCGCAGCCGGCTTTGATATCGGCCGAACGCAAGCCGCCGGCGACCAGCATTTTGCCGAGCGGCTGCAGCAGTTCGCGCATAAATTGCGGGTTCGGCGCGGCATGTTTTTCCAGCGGCGTTCCGCCGATCGGCACGAAGGGCACCACGAACGGATAGACGCCGAGCGCGATCAACGTCTCGCACATTTCGAGGATGGCTTCGCGCGTATCGCCGAGGCCGGCGAGGATATAAGTGCTGACCTGACCACGGCCGAAAATTTTCACGGCGTCTTCAAACGCCTGCAAATACTGGGATATGGAGACAGTCGCCTTGCCCGGCATGATGCGCTCTCGAACTTCCGGCGTCACCGCTTCGAGATGCATGCCGAGTGCATCGACACCCGAAGCCTTGAGCCGGCCGAACCAGACCGGATCGTCCGGCGGCTCGCATTGCGCCTGGATGGGGAGGTCCACTACCGCCTTGACGGCAAACGCGCTCTCGCATAGCAGCGCGGCACCGCGATCGGTAAAGTTGGGCGTGCCCGTGGTCATCACCATGTGTTTGACCCCATCCAGTTCGACCGCGGCACGGGCCACCTCGGCGAGCTGTTCCGGCAGTTTTCGGTTGATCGTGCGGTCTGCTGCCAGGGATTCCCCAATGGCGCAAAACTGGCAGG
>CAJCJH010000016.1 GCA_903970615.1 Rhodospirillales bacterium | reverse complement strand
GCGGGTTCGAATCCCGCTCTCTCCGCCATTCTTGCAAAGCGCCAGTAATGCAATAAATAGCCAGAATGGGCGGGATCAGAAGTCAGGTCAGCTCAAGCCTGCTTGGCTGCGCAGCGCTCCGATGTGTCTTCAACCAGATTGGATGACAACAGATGCCTTAAAAAATCGAGGCAGCTGACGGAGGCTTATTCGCCTGCATGCACCGCGGCGGTTGCCGACGCGAGATAGGGAATCAGGGCGCTCAAGCCGTTCCAGATGATCTGGATGCCGATGCAGAACACCAGAAAAGCGGAAAGGCGCGCAAGAATGCTGGCACCGGATCGGCCGATCAGATGCATGATCGTGCCGGCGAATCGATAGCACAGATAAATCGTCAGACTGATTGCGACCAGGCCTGCGATCGCGCCGATTCCTTCGGCGACCAGCGCCGATATTGAGCGCGCGCTTTCCGGGCGATTGCTGCCCAAGGCAATTGCGGTTGCGATCGAGCCCGGCCCGACGGTCAGCGGCATCGTGATCGGATAAAAAGCCAGTTGCAGGGCGACGCGGTCTTCGGCGCCGGATCGATCGCTCGGCTGTGATTCGACCGGGTTGTCCTTGGCGTTGAGCAGGCTCCAGCCCATCGCTGCGACGACGATGCCGCCTGCAATCCGCATCACCGGCAGCGTCAGGCCGAATAGCGTCAGCACATGCGAGCCGAATAGCAGCGATGCCAGTAGCAGCCCAAAACTGCTGAGTCCGACGCGCCATGCTATCGCGCGCTGCAACGCAGCGGAGTAGTGACGTGTCAAACTCAGGAAGATCGGCGCGCCCGCGAGTGGGTCGACGATCGGAAACAACGCGGCATAAACCAGCACGAAGGCGTCGAGGGTTGCGGAATTCATGGATTCATTGCGTGACAGATCAAATCGCTTGCAGACATTATCAGCCAAACCATTTCGTCTCTACGCGCACAATTTTGTTACTCGAATACTGTGAGTGACTTCTGGCTATGACTGATGCGAAGGCGCGCAGGATTTTCCTGCTGCTGGCGGGAATATTGATCGGCATCGCCGGGCTTGCCGGTTGTTTGCAGGACGATACGCATCTGCAAGGCGGCCATTGGACCGAAGTCAACGGTCATCGCCTTTACTACGAGCGTTACGGCAGCGGCAGGCCCTTGCTGCTGCTGCACGGCGGCGGCGAGAGCGTGCATAGTTCGTTCGGTCCGGTGCTGCTCGGCTTCGTCGCAAAGCACGATGTGATCGCGCCGGAACAGGTGGGGCAGGGGCATACGCCGGACATTCCCGGCCCGCTGACGTACTCGGCGATGATGGAAGATACCGCTGCGCTGCTGATGCAACTGGGCGTGCAGGATGCGGATGTGGTCGGCTGGAGCGATGGCGGCAATATCGCGCTGATGCTGGCGCTGCGTTATCCGAAGCTGGTGCGTCGCGTCGTCGTATCGGGTGCTAATTTCGCGCCCGAGGGTTTGAACGAGGCCGAGATTGCGGATACGCGCGAACAGCTGAAGCAGTGGAATGCGAGCGATCCGAATGGCTTCGATGCAAAGCTGTTGAAGATGTGGCTGATCTCGCCGACCAAGCTGGAACTCTCGACCGAACTGCTGGCAAAAATCGACAAGCCGACGCTGGTGATGGTCGGCGATCAGGATGCGATTCGACTCGAACATACGATCAAGCTGTATCGCTCGTTGCCGAAGGGTCAGCTGTGTATTCTTCCGGATACCGGTCATGCCACGTTTCAGGATCGCCCAGTACTTTCGCGCACGATCATCGAGCGTTTCCTGAATGCGGTGATGGAGTGATTGCCGCGGCCGAAGGCGCGATCAGGCCCAGGAAATTTCGCTCATCAAACGACGCGCTGGATTCGGTTGTTCCCGTTCAGGCAGCGTTAAACGGCGCGGTTCTAAAGTGTGCTCGTCCGATCCACATAACCCCGGACACGCTGCCTCAAGGAGTTTAGCACTATGAAAAGCACCGCTCTGAAAATTGCCGCTGGTCTTGGTCTTCTGGTGATGGTCCCGACCGTCGCTCTCGCACACACCGAGGTTTCGATCGGCTTAGGGCTTGGCGGCGGCTATTACCCGCCTGCCTATCAGCCGGTTTACGAAGCGCCAGCGCCCGTGGTTTACGCTCCTGCCCCGGTTTACTACGGCCCCGGCTACTATGGCCCGAGCGTCGTCTATGAACACGGATATGGCTATGGTCACGGTTATGGTTACGGCCCGCATCACTGGGATGGATATCGCCGTTATTAAACGCTGACTCGTCAGCCCGCTTGAAGCCAGCGCAAAGCTGGCGTGAAGTCGAAGCCCGCGCAAGTCGCGGGCTTCTTCATCTCTGGCATCCTTGAGGTTTTGGAACGGCTATTCAAACCACGCCCAATCAAACAACGATGAGCTACCCATGAATCCCAAACTGCGCAGCCTTGCTTATCGCTGGTTTTTGAACCTGGCACCTTGCATCCGCGGCGGCGGCGGACGAGTGACTTATCTGTCCGAAGATTTCACACGGCTCAACGTACGCCTGCCTTTGAGCTGGCGCACCCGCAATCTGGTCGGGACGATTTACGGCGGCAGCCTTTACGCTTCCACCGATCCGTTTTTCATGTTGATGCTGACCGAAATTCTCGGCAAGAACTTTGTAATCTGGGACAAAGGCTGCACGATCCGTTTCAAGCGTCCGGCCAGGACGACCGTGTTCGCCGAGTTCCGGATAACACCCGAAATGCTGGCCGATGTACGCGAGAAAGTGCGTGCGCAGAACGAGGCGGATTTCACCTGGAATATCCAGTACAAGGATAAGTCCGGCATCGTCTACACCGAGTTCGACAAGGTGATTTATGTCGCCGA
This sequence comes from Rhodospirillales bacterium, assembly GCA_903970615.1. Lineage (GTDB taxonomy): Bacteria > Pseudomonadota > Gammaproteobacteria > Nevskiales > Nevskiaceae > Nevskia. The sequence goes on along the minus strand of CAJCJH010000016.1, from coordinate 4,220 downwards.
CAAATCATTCTATAAACAGAAACTGGCGAGCAGATCCTGAGATTTTCAAGCGTTCCACAACTTGCGCTTGAAATGAGCGGCGGCAAAAATCGAACGGCTCATCAAACCTCTGATTGATCCACAGGCCGCCGGAGAATTGTCATGACCCTAAGCACGCTGGATGAGAACACGGCGCTCATCATCATCGATCTGCAACAAGGCATCGTCGCACTGCCTACGATTCACCCGACCGCCGAGATCGTCAAACAGGCCAGTGCCTTGGCCGATGCCTTTCGCAAGAAGGGTTTGCCGGTGGTGCTGGTCAACGTCGATGGCGGCGCACCGGGCCGAACGCAGCAGGCGTCGCGGCTCGCAGCCTTTCCCGCGGGATGGACCGAACTGGTTCCCGAGCTGAATCGGCAACCGCAGGATCATCTCGTGACCAAGCGTACCTGGGGCGCTTTTACCCACACCGGTCTTGAAGCGCATTTGAAGAAGCTGGGCGTCACACAGGTGGTGATCGCCGGCGTTTCCACCAGCAGCGGTGTGGAGTCGACCGCGCGGCATGCGCACGAACTCGGATTCAACGTCACTCTCGCCATCGACGCGATGACGGACATGAATGCCGATGCTCACATCAACGCCCTGACGCGAGTTTTTCCGCGGCTCGGCGAATCCGGCACGACCGGGGAAATCATCAGCCTGCTCGAACAGCGCGGTGCTTGAGTATGTCGATGATTCCCTGGCGATGGACCAAGACGATAGACTCCAGAAAGTTTTTTACGCCATCGTCTTCCTGTTTCACTTCGAGAAATTCATGAAATCAAAAAAGCCTTCACTGTTGCACGATGGATTTTGCGCTGTCGCTGGGGTGCTCGCATTGAGTATCGCCGCGGTGGCGCAGGCGGCCGATCCGGTGGCGGCGATCGATCGGGCTTTTGTCGGCAAGGTTTCGCAGGGCGGCCGTTTTGAAGTCGAAGCCGGCGAGCTGGCGCAAACCAAATCGGCTTCGCAGGACGTGAAGGATTTTGCCGCCAAGGACGTGGCCGATCACAATCAGGTGAACGCTGAGTTGCAATCGATAGCGAGTGCGCAAGGTTTGCCGCTGGCGCCGAAATTGAACCGGAAATTTCAAAAGAAGCTGGCCAGCCTGGCGGCCTCGTCCGGCGCGTCGTTCGATCGGGCTTATGTGAGTTCGATGTCGAAGATTCACATCAAGGACGAGGATATCTTTGCGAAGGAAGCGGCCGATGCTGCAAGCCCGGATTGGAAAGCCTTCGCGGCAAAAACCGATGGAATCGTACGCGGCCATATCGTTGCGCTTTATGCGCTCCAAGCCAGGCTGAATTAGGTTTTGGTAATCGCATGCTGTCTCGCTGCCCTTGGCTTGCGATGCAAACGGCCGCCTGAAAATCGAGTGGCGCGATGATGACTTTCGTCCGGCTTTGAAGGCGCGCTTCAATTGAAATTTTCATTGCTGCGAAATCGGGCGCTCATTGCGGCAGTTGCCGTGGCCGCCATCGCGCTGATGTTCGTGTTTGCGCGATCGCTGGAGCAGCAGCCGAACCAGCAAGCATTCCAGCCCGGAATCGATAACAGCGTAGCGTTCCAGACGATCAGCGTCTCCGCCGCCAGCGTCTGGAATGTCGAAATGGAAATCACCTACTCGGATCAGCAGCGTCAGGCGTATCTGGACAAGGTGTCGCGGCGTATCGTGTCGATGGGATCAGCCGATGCTTGGCGTCCGACGCAGCATCTGCCGTTGATGCTGACGGTATCGAGGCTGGGTCATGATTCGTTGCAACCGGTGCTTGAAGAGACAATCAACAGCGAGCCTTTTTACGGCAGCGGCGACCACGCCGGATTTTTGTCGATCGCGCAGCTTCAACTGGAACCCGGCAAGTATCGGGTTTCGATACGGACTCTGAAAGGCGATGCAGGCTTAAGCGGATTCGGCGCTCGTCTGCTGGTCAGCCGGAATTGGGATTAGGCATTTGTAAATAACATTGCGAGCATGCGGCTGCGGAATCAGTAGCGGCCGGTGGCGCTGGCTTCGGTTTATCGCTCGGCCCACTATCTGGAAGTCAAAAAATAACCGCCGCGCAAGTTTTATCGTTCCCTGGCGAGCGGGTTCTGAACAGGCGAGGCCGGGGCTAAGAGCGCTAGCGCACAGACAGGCGCGGTCAACGCATGTAGCTTCCACGCACTAGTGCTCGGCTTATCTGCATTTCCTTGAGTCCGGGCAAGGTCGGGGTTCTCATTCCAGCCATTTTTGCTGCGCGATTTCGCAGCTGGGTCGCTTGCGCCTCGCGGTTGTGCAGCAAAAAAATTTTAAGGTGCCGAATCTGTGAAAACTTACACCCTGCGCATCAACGATGCTTCCGGTTCCGTTCAGTCGGTCAAGTTGCACAAGGGTGGTGATGCGCATTCAGCAGACCGCGTCCACGTTCCCAAGGGTGCGAAAATCCAGCTGGTCGACGACGACACCCAACTCGCACCGGACAATATCCGCATCGAACGTATCGGCCACGATCTGCTGATCGCATTCCCCGGCACCGACATCACCACACCGGATGTCATCCTCGAAAATTTTTATCTGAGCGATGGCAATAGCGCCGCGCTCATCGGCGAATCCGAAAATGGTTTCGTCTACAACTACGTGCCGGAAAGCGGCGTTACTTCAGAACTCGTCGGCCATATCGCGCCAGATGTCATTTCCGGGCAGGTTCTCGGGCCCACTGCGGTGGCCGCGTTCGGTGCGCCACTCGTCGTAACTACATTCGACTATGTGGATGCCGCACTCATCGCGCTGGCCGTTGGCGGCGGTGCCGCGCTTGCGTCCACTTTGTATGGCGCTGTGGACAACACCAACACTACGCCGGCAGTGCCGCCGGCGCCGACCTTGCAGTTGGCACCGGCATCCGATTCCGGCGCCAAGGGTGATGACCTGACCAACGTCAACACACCCACGCTGATCGGCACCGGCGTTCCCGGCGACAAGGTCACTATTACCTTGCCCACCGGCGAAATCCTGCAGACGACCGTCGGTGCGAATGGCCAATATTCGGCAACCCCGACTCACCCGCTGCCGGATGGCGTCAACAACATCACGGTGACCGAAACCAGTTCCTATGGCGTGGTCAGCCCTGCGACCTCGCTGACGCTGACGATCGACACCACGCCACCACCCGCGACCGGCGCATTAACGCCAACCGCGCCGAATGATACTGGCGTGCTGGGCGATAACATCACCAGCAATCAAGATCCTGCGATCAGCGGCATCACGGAAAAGGGTGCGGCAGTTTCGGTCGTCATCGATGGCACCACTTACACCACCACTGCCAGCACCACGGATGGCTCCTGGAGCATCACCGCAACGACGCCGCTCGCCGATGGTAGCCATACGCCAGTCATCACGACGACCGATCTCGCCGGGAATACCACCACCGCCAATGGCACACCGTTCACGATTGACCACACGCCACCCGCAGCCCCAACCGGCGCACTGACACCGATCGCACCGAACGACACCGGCGCACTCGGCGACAACCTCACCAGCACCACCACACCGACCGTCAGCGGCATCACCGAACCCGGCGATGCGGTATCAGTCGTCATCAACGGCGTCACCTACACCACGACCGCCGCCGCCAACGGCAGCTACACCATCGCCGACACCGTCCCGCTGGCTGACGGCAGCTACACCCCGATCATCACCGTCACCGATGCGGCGGGCAACAGCACCACCGCGAATGGCACGCCGTTCACGATTGACCACACCGCACCGGCCGCATCCGCCATCTCCGGCATGTTGCCGGTCGACCCGATCGACGACACCGGCAAGAGCGACAGCGACAACCTCACCAACAACACCGCACCGACCCTGACCGGCACCACCGAAGCCGGCACCAGCGTTGTCGTCAGCATCAACGGCGTCAATTACAACGCCATCGTCACCGGCACCAGCTGGAGCGTCGCGCTAACCGGTGCCGCATTGCCGGACGGCACCTACACGCCCACGGTGACCGCCACCGACGCCGCCGGCAACAGCACCACCGTCAACAGTGAAACCTTCACCGTCGACCACACGCCACCGGCCACCCCAACCGGCGCACTGACACCGATCGCACCGAACGACACCGGCGCACTCGGCGACAACCTCACCAGCACCACCACACCGACCGTCAGCGGCATCACCAAACCCGGCGATGCGGTATCGGTCGTCATCAACGGCGTCACCT
>CAJCJH010000015.1 GCA_903970615.1 Rhodospirillales bacterium | reverse complement strand
TTGCTCCACCGATTGCGCCTGTGCCCGCCGTGCCGCCGCGCACTTACGCTGCACCCGCAGCGCCCTACGTGCCGAGTTCATCGCCGACTCTGCCCGCGATGCCTGCTCCGGTTGCGCCTCAAACCTTCGCGCCACCGAGTCCGCCGTCATATGTTGCTTCGCCGCCGCCAGCAAAAATGTCCCCGCCAGTTCCAGTCGCACCGAGCGCGCGCACCGCATCGAGTCCAGCGCCTTTGCCAGCGCCGTCTGTTCCGCCCGCGGCTGCGACGAACGGCTGCGAACCGCCGGCCGCTAACCGCCCGGTTCCCTCAATAAGCAGCCTCAAGCATTCCATGCCCACACCTGCTGCTGAATCGAGCTACGTTCCGCAGGCATCGAGGACTCATGAGGCGCAGATCCAGACCTTCGTGCCCTCGACTCCGCAGCGTTCTATTCCAGCGCCGAGCGTTATCGTCATGCCGGGCGCTACGCCGTTGGTGACGAATTCGGCGCCGACGGTTGTGCTGCCGCCAAATTCAAAATAGCCGGAGTTTTGCGTTCAGAGCTCCGATCGAAATATTAGAAACATCGGTCGATTGGCCTACGCAATATTTTTTAGGCGAAGCGGTTGCTGCCCTTATTGAAACGCGAATCGAAGCGCAAAGTTTTGCTCGGATAGATAGAGTGCTGCTCGACTGCTCGAAGCAACGCCTAGCGCGCTTGATCCTCGATGTGGTCGATCGCGGTTGCGCCATCGCTCGGCATTTTTTTTCCGGAAAAAGAAGGCTCAGCAACAAGCGCTCGCTGCAATGTCGCGGCGATGTCTTCCGCGCTGAGCTGCGGATAGAGCCAGCCGTCGGTGTTTCTGGAAACCATCCCGGCCAAAAACTCGATGTGCGCGGCGTCGGCATTCAGCGCCGGAATGTAGCGCAAGGCGCTGCCGCCGGCGTCGAGGAATTCCTCGCCATAGCGTATCGAAATTTCCTCCAGCGTTTCCAGGCAGTCGGCCGCGAAGCCGGGGCAGATTACATCCAGATTCTTTATTCCCATCTGCGCGAGCTGACGGATGCGCTGATCCGCATACGGCTGCACCCAGGGGGCCTTGCCGAAGCGGCTCTGGAATGCGGCGGACCAGTAATCCGGCGTCAATTGCAGTTCTTCAGCGAGCAGCCGCGCGGTTTTCAGGCATTGGCAATAGTAAGGGTCGCCCAACAGCACATAGCGCTGCGGAATGCCGTGGAACGACATCAGGAAATGCTCGCCGCGACCGTGGGTGTGCCAGTGCGCACGCACGCTCGCCGCGAGCGTCTGGATATACGCCGCGTCGTCGTGATAACTGTTGATCGTGCGCAGTTCCGGCGGCCAGCGCAGTCGGGTCAATGCTGCGAACAGCGTGTCCAACATCGCTGCTGTAGTGCTGCCGGAATATTGCGGAAACAGTGGTAACACCAGCAAGCGCCGTACTTTCTGCGCTTCCAGTTCGGCGAGGGCCGTCGTCATGCTCGGCTGGCCGTAAGTCATCGCCAAAGCTACCGGCACGTCGCGACCGAGTTTTTCGGCGAGTATTGCCCCCAAGGCGGCAGTCTGCTGCTTTGAAATCGCCAGCAGCGGCGAGCCATCTTCGCGCCAGATCGATTCATAGGCGTGCGCGAGACGCTGCGGACGCAAGGGCAGGATGAACAGATAAAGAATCGGCAGCCAGATCGCGCGCGGGATTTCGACCACGCGCCGATCGCCCAGAAATTGTTTCAGGTAGCGGCGAATGGCACCCGGCGTGGGTGCATCCGGCGTGCCGAGATTGACCAGCAGCACGCCCGTGGCCGGCTGCGCTGAGTGTACTTGCTTGGGGTCTGGCATGTCGGAGGAAGAGTGCCGATTGAATGGGATAAGAGAAGATAGTTACGTTTCAAACCGCGCGCGCGATGCTGCCGCTGCGCAGCCGTCGAAAATAATCGTGATACGCGCGCATGGCCTTGCCGCCCATGATGACCATCAGCGGCAGGTTGATCGCGTACATGAAACCCATGCCGACGGTGCTGATTGCATCCAGCTCGCCGCTGGTGGTGATGAATCCGAAGCAGGCGATTGCCGCCGCAGCGCACCAGGCCCAGCGATACGGCGTCACCCAGCGCGCGCCGAACAGATAGATCACGCCCTGCTCGCCGTAATAACCGTAACTGATGATGCACGACAGGCCGAACACCCATACCGCAATCGTCACCAGCCAGCGGCCCAGGCCTTCATGTACCGAGTCGAAGGATTTCGCCACCAGTGTGGCGCCGCGATAGTCCGCGAACACGCCGGGTTCGATCAGTTTCGGACTCGTCGCGCTCACAATCGCCTGCCAACGAACCTGCAAGCCTGCTGCGCCATTTTCAACTGCGCCGTAAAGCCGCGTGCGATGTCCATCGGCTTCGACCATCACGAACAGCGGCGTGCCGGCCCGCCAGTTTTGCTGCGAATCGCTGCGTGGTGGTAGTGTGCTCAAATCCGGTTGCCAATGATTTGGCGTGACTTCGAGCATCGCCGGTTCGTTGAGCCATCGCGCAGCCGGCGGGCGATTCCAGATGCCGGTGCAGAGAATCACCAGCGCAGTGACGGTGCAGACGAAAATCGTATCGATGAAAGGTTCCAGCCCGGCGACCACGCCTTCCGTCACCGGCTCCGGAGTTTTCACGGCGGCGTGTGCGATCGGCGCGGTGCCCAGACCGGATTCGCTGGAAAACAGCGCGCGTTTCATGCCCCACATGAAAGTTGCACCCATCGCGCCGCCGGCAAACGATCCGGCGCCATCGGTGGTGGAAAAAGCGCAGGTAAAAATCAGCCGAAAAATCTGTGGCAGTTGTTCGGCATTCCGCAGAATGACGTAAAGCCCGCACAGCACGTAGACGCCGCATTTGAGCGGCACCAGCGTTTGGGTGACGTTGCCGATGCGCTTAATGCCGCCGAGAATTACTGCGCCCGCGATCGTGGCCAGAATGACGCCGGTGATCCAGCTCGGCACGCCAAAATATTCGCGCGTGGTGTCGGCCACGCTCCAGGTCTGGAACATATTGCCGCCGGTGAACGCAAACAGCAGCAGCGCCAGACAGAATGCGCCACCGACCCATCGGCCGAAACCCTGCAGGCCCGGCGTCAGTTTGCCGAGACCATCACGCGCGACATACATCGCGCCGCCATGCGGATTGCCCGGCTCGGAAGTGTCCCGGTACAGCAGCGACAGCGTCACTTCCGTGGTCTTCAAAGCCATGCCGACGATGCCGACCACCCACATCCAGAACACCGCGCCTGGCCCGCCGAAATCCACAGCGATCGCCATGCCGGCAATCGCACCCAGGCCCACCGTGCCCGACATCGCCGCCGTCAACGCCTGGAAATGCGTCAGCGCGCCGGGGCCATGCGAAGTATCGATGCCGCGGCCGGCGACGAGCGCCACGCCATGCGTCAGCGAGCGGTATTGGCAGAAGCCGCTGCGGATCGTGAACATCAGCCCGATGCCGAGCAGCGCCAGCAACACTGGCACCGACAGCAGGATCGAATTGATACCGTCGACCGCCGACCAGAACAGGTTCACGGGCGATGCCGTCCCTTGGTTTTCTGGCGAGTTTTCTGCGAGAACTTCAAGGCCCGGTTTCGAGCGCGAGCACGCTGTGGCTGCGTGAGTATCCGAAGAAAATAACCAGCCCTGCGACCAGCCAGATAGCGAACTCGACCCAGGTTAGCATCGACAGGTTGAGCGTCAGATAAAAACACGACAGCGCGCCGACGATCGGGATCAGCGGAAATAGCGGAACCTTGAACGGGCGCACGATCTCCGGCCGTTTTTTGCGCATCACAATGACGCCGATCGAGACAATGACGAAAGCGCCGAGCGTGCCGATATTGGCGGTTTCCACCAGCTTGGCGAGCGGCACGAAGCCCGCCAGCAAAACCATCACGCTGCCCGACAGCACGATCGAATACAGCGGCGTCTGGGTTTTCGGATGAACCTTCGCAAAAAATTTCGGCAGCAAGCCATCGCGCGAAATGGCGAACAGCACGCGCGACTGGCCGAAGAACATCACCAGCATCACCGTCGTCAAACCCGCAATCGCACCTACCGAAATCAGGCCCGCTGCGGTATGCGCGCCGACCTGTTCCAGTGCATAAGCCACCGGATGGCCGACGTTCAATTCCTTGTACGAAACGATGCCGGTGAGCAGGCCGGAGACGACGATGTACAACACCGTACACATTACCAGCGAGCCGAGAATGCCGATCGGCAGATCGCGCTGCGGCTTGCGGGTTTCTTCGCCAGCGGTGGAAACCGCATCGAAGCCGAGATAGGCGAAGAAAATCGTCGCCGCACCGGTGGCGATGCCGGCCAGACCATAGCGGCTTTCGCCTTCGCTGGCAGTGCCAAAAATGGATTTGAGGAAATCGATCAGGCTCATGTCCCAGTTGAAGCCGGTCTTGCCGCCGGGAATTATTTCTTCGGGCGGAATGAACGGATGCCAGTTGGCCGGGTTGATATGTCGCACCGCTACCGCGATGAACAGCGCGATCGCCGCCACCTTGATCGCCACCATCACCGAATTGAAGCGCGCGCTGCTTTTCGCACCCGTCGCCAGCAGGATTCCCAGCAGCGCGATGATCGTCGCCGCCGGCAGGTTGACGATTCCGCCGGGATGCGCCGGGTCGAATGGCGCATGCAGCAAGGCGTTCGGCAGTTCAAGGCCCAGCAGATCGTGTAGCCCGCTGTTGAAATAGCCGGACCAGCCGGACGAAACCGCGGCCACCGAAACCGTATATTCGAGCACCAGCATCCAGCCGATCACCCAGGCCGGCAATTCGCCAAGTCCGGCGTAGCCATAGCCGTAAGCGCTGCCGGCGCCGCCGATCGACGCCGCCATCTCCGCGTAAGATAGCGCTGCACAGGCGCAAGCCGTGCCCGCCAGCACATAGCTCAACACGATGGCTGGCCCGGCGTGGGCCGCGGCCGCTTGCCCGGTGAGCACGAAAATTCCGGCGCCGATGATCGCGCCGACGCCGAGCAAGGTGAGATCGAATGCATTGAGGCTGCGCTTGAGCCCGGTGTCTTTCTCCAGATCGCTTTCGATCGGCTTGGTGCGGAACAGGCTCATTGATTCCCTCTGGTTTGATTCTGGCTTGATTTTGCACCGGCCCGATCGAGCTCGCAGCGCTTGGACTTTGTTCTGCCAGAAGTATGCCGGTCTGCCACCCTTGCGCAAACGCCCGGAAAATAAAACGCTCAGACAGAGCCAGGTTTGCGCGGGAGGCCAAAGCAAAAACGGATTTTGAGGCGATCGACATCAGGCCAACCTATCCGGATCATCGACAAAACCTGCGCATTGCTCGGACTCGCCATCGACCCGGACATCATCCGGGTCGTCAAGCTCGGGCGCACATGCTTGTACAGGTACGCGAGTTCAGCCTGCGATAGACACCAGTGAAATCAGCCTTCCAGAATCGCTACTACGCCGAGGCCGCCCGCTGCGCAGATCGAGATCAAGCCGCGGCCGCCGCCATTTTCGGCGATGATTTTCGCCAGAGTGGCGACGATGCGGCCGCCGGTGGCTGCGAACGGATGTCCCGCCGCGAGGCTGCCGCCGCGGATGTTCAGGCGGCTGCGGTCGATCGCGCCCAGCGGCGCATCGAGGCCGAGGCGTTCCTTGCAGAATTTGGCGTCTTCCCAGGCTTTTAGCGTGCATAGAACCTGGCCGGCGAAGGCTTCGTGAATCTCGTAGAAATCGAAATCCTGCAGCTTGATGCCGACGCGCGCGAGCATGCGCGGCACCGCGTAAGCCGGCGCCATCAGCAAGCCTTCGCGCTTCGGGCCGGCGAAGTCCACCGCCGCGGTTTCGTAAGCGGTGAGATAGGCCTGTGGCTTGATGCCATGCGTCTTGGCCCAGTCTTCCGACGACAGCAGCACGCCGGAGGCGCCATCGGTGAGCGGCGTTGAATTACCCGCGGTGAGCGTCCCGTGGCCGCTTTTTTTATCGAACGCCGGCTTCAGGCTGGCGAGTTTTTCCAGCGAAATATCCGCGCGCAGATTATTGTCCTTGCTCAGGCCCGAATACGGCACGATGAGGTCGCCATAAAAGCCGCTTTCATACGCGCGCGCGGCCTTGTGATGACTTTCAAACGCGAGCTGATCCTGATCTTCGCGCGAAATCTGCCACTCTTTCACCATCAGTTCGCAGTGCTCGCCCATCGAGAGTTTTGTGCGCGGTTCGCCATTGGTGGGAATCGCCGGCACCAGCATGCCGGGGCGGATTTTTGCCAGCGCGGCGAAACGCTGCCCGCCGGTTTTGGCGCGATTCGCCAGCAGCAGAATCTTGCGCAGTTTTTCGTTCAGCGCGATCGGCGCGTCCGATGCGGAATCCACACCGCCGGCAATGCCGGATTCGATCTGGCCGAGCGCGATCTTGCTGCCGACCAGAATCGCCGCTTCGAGACCGGTGCCGCAGGCCTGCTGAATGTCGAACGCCGAAGTTTCTGGCGCCAGGCCGGATGAATACGCCGACTCGCGCGTTAAATTGAAGTCGCGCGAATGCTTCAGCACCGCGCCGGCCACCACTTCACCGAGCCGTTCTCCATGCAACTGATATTTATCGACTACGCCCTTGAACGCGGCGGTCAGCATTTCCTGATTGCTGCGCGTGGCATACGCGGTATTGTTGCGGGCGAAAGGAATGCGCGAACCGCCGAGGATGGCGACTTTGCGGCCGTAAGGTTTCATCGAAGCTCCGGAATGATCGAAAAAGGCTGGCTGCATTGTAGCGAGCGGCAATGCCGGTGTTAGTGACCGCCGAAACAGCCGGTTTGCGCGATCCAGCCAGGAAAATTTTCAGCCGCGCTCTTGAAAGTCGGGCCCTGCTCCACAACAATTAGCAGCCTCGACGGGAGAGTGCTAACAAGCTTGTGCCGGAATAGGCGCAAGGTCGGGCGATCGGACCTTCAGAATTCCTGAGTTCATCGTTCTTTCTTGTGATGCAGACAAACTCCTGCGAGCCAAAACCAGTTTAGTTCAACCGCATCCAGGAGTGACATTATGAAGCTACGCCCTCTGCACGATCGCGTGATCGTGAAGCGTCTCGAAGAAGAAAAGAAATCCGCCGGCGGTATCTTGATCCCGGATTCGGCCGCTGAAAAGCCCTTGAAAGCCGAAGTGATCGCGGTCGGCCCCGGCAAGATCACCGAAGATGGCAAGACCCAGGCGCCGGACGTCAAGAAAGGCGACAAGGTTCTGATCGGCAAGTATTCCGGCACCGAAGTGAAGGTCGATGGCGATGATCTCGTGGTGCTGCGCGAAGACGACATCATGGCCGTTTTCGCCTGATCGCACGTCTCCCAATTCCATACATTTGAGGTAAAAAATCATGGCAGCTAAAGAAGTCAAATTTGCGGATGACGCGCGCAGCCGCATGGCGAACGGCGTCAACATCCTGGCGAACGCAGTAAAAGTGACGCTTGGCCCGAAAGGCCGCAACGTCATTCTCGACAAGAGCTACGGCGCCCCGACCGTGACCAAGGACGGCGTTTCCGTCGCCAAGGAAATCGAGCTGAAGGACAAGTTCGAAAACATGGGCGCGCAGCTGGTGAAAGAAGTTGCTTCCAAGACTTCCGACGCCGCCGGCGACGGCACCACCACCGCCACCGTGCTGGCCCAGGCGATTCTCGCCGAAGGCTTGAAGTCGGTTGCCGCGGGTGTGGACCCGATGGACATCAAGCGCGGCATCGACAAGGCCGTCGAAGCTGTTACCGCCGAGCTGAAGAAAAACTCCACCCCGTGCAAAGACCGTAAAGCTATTGCTCAGGTCGGCACCGTTTCCGCCAACTCCGATGAAGCCATCGGCGAAATCATCGCCAACGCGATGGACAAGGTCGGCAAGGAAGGTGTCATCACTGTCGAAGACGGCTCCGGTCTCGAAAACGAACTGAACGTGGTTGAAGGTATGCAGTTCGACCGCGGTTACCTCAGCCCGTATTTCATCAACAATCAGCAGAGCCAGCAGGTCGAGCTGGAAAACCCGCTGATCCTGATCAACGAAAAGAAGATCGCCAACATCCGCGAACTGCTGCCAGTGCTGGAAGGTGTGGCGAAAGCCGGCCGTCCGCTGCTGATCATTTCGGAAGATGTGGAAGGCGAAGCGCTGGCGACTCTGGTCGTCAACAATCTGCGCGGCATCCTCAAGGTCGCCGCCGTCAAGGCGCCGGGCTTCGGTGATCGCCGCAAGGAAATGCTGAAGGATATTGCGATTCTGACCGGCGGCACGGTGATCGCGGAAGAAGTCGGACTGTCGCTCGAAAAAGCCACGATCGCTGATCTCGGCACCGCCAAGAAAGTGCAGATCTCGAAAGAGAACACCACCATCATCGATGGCGCCGGCAGCAAGAAGGAAATCGAAGCGCGCGTGCAGGAAGTGCGCAAGCAGATCGAAGACGCCACCAGCGATTACGACAAGGAAAAGCTGCACGAGCGCGTGGCCAAGCTGGCCGGTGGCGTGGCGGTGATCAAGGTCGGCGCTGCCACCGAAATCGAAATGAAGGAAAAGAAAGCGCGCGTTGAAGACGCCCTGCACGCAACCCGTGCGGCCGTTGAAGAAGGCATCGTTGCCGGCGGCGGTGTCGCCCTCGTGCGTGCGGCGAAGTCGCTGGAAAAGCTCAAAGGCCTGAATGACGACCAGAGCGTCGGCATCCGCATCCTGCATCGCGCGATTCAGGAGCCGCTACGCCAGATCGTCAAGAACGCCGGCGAAGAGCCGTCGGTCATTCTCAACAAGGTCAGCGAAGGCAAGGGCAACTACGGCTACAACGCCGCCAACGGCACCTACGGCGACATGCTCGAAATGGGCATCATCGATCCGGCCAAGGTCACGCGCCTGGCGCTGCAGAACGCGGCCTCGGTTGCCGCGTTGCTGCTGACCACCGAAGCAATGGTTGCCGAACAGCCGAAGAAAGACGAGCCCGCAATGCCCGCCGGTGGCGGTGGCATGGGCGGAATGGGTGGCATGGGCGACTTCTAAGTCTCCTTATCTCCCAAGCTTTATCGCAGCAAATCAAAGGCCCCGGAAACGGGGCCTTTTTTTATTTTGATCTACTGGGAATTTCTTCGTAATGAATTTGCAGTCGGTCCTACATCTCCGATTCGTTATCCGCCACGCTCACGTCTTCCTTGCCGCTTTCTACCGATCATGTCGAGCAGAGAGTGCCCGAGCTGATTGCGTGTGATCAGCCGCAAACCGGCGCTTACGCCGACTCCTTAATCGCGCCGAGTTCGCGGTGCTTGACGACCACTGCATCGTAGCGCGCGCCGAATTCGCGCGCCAGCCGCTCGACCATGTAGACCGAGCGATGCTGGCCACCGGTGCAGCCGATGGCGACGGTCACGTAAGCGCGTTCCTGCGCTTTCAGTTTCGGCAGCCAGCGATCGAGAAAGCCGTGGATGTCGGCGTAAAGCGCGGCGACGTCGGCGCTGGCTTCGAGATAGCCGGCGACGGCGTCGTCGCGGCCGCTGAGCGCGCGCAATTCCGGCACCCAATGCGGATTCGGCAGGCAGCGCACGTCGAACACGAAATCCGCGCCCTCGGGCAGACCGTTCTTGTAGCCGAACGACAGGAACAGCACCGACATTGGGGCGCGCGCGGCGTCCGGCAAATGCGCCAGGATCGCGCTGCGCAATTCGTACAGATTCATCGCCGAGGTATCGATGCTGCTGTGCGCGAGATTGGCGATCGGTTCGAGCAGCTTGCGTTCGAGGTGAATCGCCTCTAACAGCGAGATCGAATCGCTTGATAAAGGATGCTTGCGGCGGGTTTCGTGATAACGCCGCAGGATGACGTCATCGGCCGCGTTCAAAAAAACCACGCGGACATCCACGCCCTGAGCGCGCAAGGCGTCGATCACTGCCGGAAAGCCGGCGATTTCGAGCCGGTCCGCGCGCGCATCCACGCCGATGGCAAGCTGCCGGTAACGCGCACCGCAACTGCTTTCGAGGCCGTGCGCGATCAGCGGCTGCACCAGCGCCAGCGGCAGGTTGTCGATGCAATAAAAACCGAGATCTTCGTACTGGCGCAGCGCCACCGTTTTGCCGGCGCCGGATAAACCGCTGACGATGATCAGCCGCATCGCGGTGTCTTGGGCAGCGGTCGAAAGATTCGGCGAAGTCAAGTTGTCAATTCCAGGCGTCGCATCTGGCGTTCCACCCGCGCCTCGTCGGCACGATAGCCGGCCAGTCGCAGTTTTTGATCGCGGCAGGCCGCCGCAACCAGCACGGCCAGATTATGCCCGACGCGCCGCGGCAGCGAGATTTCCGGTGCCGATTCACCAAGCAGCACGAAGCCGCCGCGGTGGGCGCTGAGCGGTTTCTCGACGGAAGGATAATTGTCGCTGCTGGCGGAGATCGATGGCGATGTCGAGTACGGCTTGCGGAGTCGGGCAGTCAGCGCCGTATATTGAAGACATCTTGGCCGCGCACCGCGTCAATCCAGCAACAGGGCATGCACAGCGTTGGCGTCGGCAGTGGTGCGCAATGCCGCGCAGAAATCGTCTTCGGAGAATTTCTCGGCGATTGCGGCGAGATGTTTCAAATGTTCGCCGGTGGCGTCCTGCGGCACAATCAGGCCGAAAATCAGATCGACCGCGCGGCCGTCGTGCGCTTCGTATTCGATCGCGTGTTTCAGACGAATGAATGCACCGACGCAGGCACTGATACCGGCGATGCGTCCATGCGGAATAGCGACGCCGTGGCCGAGGCCGGTGCTGCCGAGTTTTTCGCGGCTGGCAAGGCTGGCGAGAATGTCCTGCTGACTGACGCTGGGTGCGCCGAACGCGAGCAGCCTGGCGATTTCTTCGAGCGCGCGCTTTTTGCTGGCGACGGTCTGGCCGACCGCAATGCCGCTGCTGCTGAGGATTTCAGCGAGTTTCATCAAAGTCATCTTCCGTGAACATTGTGCTTGCAATAAAAAAGCCCGGCGATTTGTGCCGGGCTTTCAGTTACTGCGGCTCTGGTGTATTGCCATTGCGGTTTGATGTCCGGCTGCAAAATAACTGCACGACGCCGCCGGAAACCGCTTGGCAAGTGCGCTGCCGGACTAGTTGACGACGTGCTTCTGCACCTCGCGCGCATGATGATCGCGCACCTTGCTCTTGAGTTTGCGCGTCTGCTGATCGAGCTTGTCGATCAGCCCGTCGATCGCCGCGTACATGTCTTCGCAAATCTGGGCTGCGTGCAAATTTCGACCTCGGGCGTGCAGCGTGGCTTCGGCCTTGTGCTGCAATTTGGTGTCCACGGAAAGGATCACGGTGGCGTCGATCAAGTGATCGAAATGCCGCTCGACACGCTTGAGCTTGTCGACGACATAGCTGCGCAGTGCGGGGGTGAGATCCGTGTGATGCCCGGAGATATTCAGATTCATGCGAAGACTCCTTCCTAAAAGCCGGCCAAGGCAGGCCGGAAATACAGTTGATGCAGAAATCAGACCATGAATCAGCGCGTGAATCGGCAGCCGCAGGCTGGCCTTCAGCTCAAGGGCTTGCGCTCGTGCGACGGCGGAATGTGCAGGGCTTCGCGGTATTTCGCCACCGTGCGGCGCGCCACCTGAATGCCTTCCTTCAACAACATTTCGGCAAGGGTGGCGTCCGACAGCGGCTTGGCCGGTTCTTCCAGCGCAATCAACCGTTTGATCATGGCCTGAATGGCAGTGGCAGAGCAGGTACCTCCTTCAGTGGTTTGGACATGGCTTGAGAAAAAGAATTTCAATTCGTAGAGGCCGCGCGGCGTCAGCAAATATTTGTTTGCGGTGGCGCGCGATACGGTGGATTCATGCACGCCGAGTTTTTCGGCGACATCGCGCAGCACCAGCGGCCGCATGGCTTCTTCGCCGTAATCCAGAAACGCGCGCTGTTCTTCGGCGATGCACTGCGCCACCCGCAACAGCGTTTCGTTGCGGGCTTCGAGACTGTTGATGAAATAACGCGCTTCCTGCAGATGCGTTTTCAGCGTGATCTGATCGCGCGAGGTGTCGGCGCGTTTCACCAGCCCGTGATAATAAGGATTGATGCGCAGCCGCGGGTTGTGTTCCGGGTTCAAGGTCACGCGCCAGCGGCCATTCTTCTTGATGGCGAAAACATCCGGCGCCACGTAATCGTTTTGATGCGCTTGATAAGGCCGGCCCGGATGCGGCTGCAGTTGCTGGATCAGCGCCAGGCCTGGCTGGATTTCTGCGAGCGCCAGACCGGTGGCCTTGGCCAGCGCATTTTCGTCGCGGCGCGCCAACAGAACCATCGGCACTTCGAGCAGTCGCAAAGCCACCGTGCGGCCTTCGGTATTCGCTGCGAACTGCTGTAATTGCAGGCGCAGACACTCGGCGAGATCGCGCGCGGCAACGCCGGCAGGGTCGAAATCCTGCACCATCTTCAGCACCGCATCGACGCGTTCCGGCGCGACGTTGAGGCTGGTCACCAGACGTGCGCGGATCGCTTCCCAGTCCTCCAGATAGCCATCGTCGTTGATCGCATCGATCAGGTTCAGCGCGATCTCGGCATCGACATCATCGAACGGCGACAGATTGGCCTGCCACACCAGGTGCTCGCGCAAGCTACGCTCGCTGTGCAGATTGGCCTGCATGTAATCGCGCAGGCCGTCGTCGTCTTCGGAGTTGCCGGTGGACGCGGTGCTGCCGGGCGCACTCGAATTGTCGTAGCTATCGCCCCAGTCGGCATCGACCTGCAGGTCGTCCGGCGCGGGCGAATCGTTGTTGAGATCGAGTGAAGTTTCGCTGGCGCTGTCGCCGCCGATATCGATGCTTTCCTCGGAATCGCCGGACTCGGCCTCGGCCAGCGCTTCTTCCGGCTCGGCATCGACGGCTTCGCCTTCGGCATCCAGCGCTTCGAGCATCACATTGGATTCGAGCGCCTGCTGGATTTCCACCTGCAGATCGAGGCTGGAGAGTTGCAGCAGACGAATCGCCTGCTGCAAGGCCGGCGTCATCGTCAGGCTCATGCCTGCGCGCAGTGAGAGCGATTGCTTCATACCGCTTTATGCCACTCTAAAAAACGATTTCATGATTGGCATTCTACTTGCCCCAAACGCTTTCGTTTGCAGTAACATCGATGGAATATAACCGCTCGTCGACTGGTCGAGGTAACGATGCGTTAACGCTGCGTCGACCAACCAGCACAAGCCGCCGCTGCCAGCGTGCAGCCGCCTTCGATCGCGGCGCCTTGTACTCGCAAGCCCTCAGAGCTTGAACTGTTCACCCAGATATACCCGGCGCACGGTTTCATTTTCCAGCAACTGCTTCGGCGTGCCTTCGGCGATGACCTTGCCTTCGGCGAGGATGTAGCCGCGATCGCAGATGCCCAGCGTCTCGCGCACATTGTGATCGGTAATCAACACGCCGATACCGCGTTGCGACAGATGCCGCACGATCTGCTGGATATCGATCAAGGCGATCGGATCAACACCGGCAAACGGCTCGTCGAGCAGGATGAAGCGCGGATTCGCCGCCAGCGCGCGCGCGATTTCGCAACGCCGCCGTTCACCGCCGGAAAGACTCATGCCCAAGCCTTCGCGCACGTGGCTGATGTGCAATTCGCCGAGCAGGCGTTCGAGTTCCGACTGGCGTCCTTCGGAATTGAGATCGTCGCGCAGTTCAAGAATCGCCATGATGTTGTCGGCCACCGAAAGCTTGCGGAATACACTCGCTTCCTGCGGCAGATAGCCCACGCCCATGCGCGCGCGCGCGTGCATCGGCTGGCGCGTGATGTCTTCGCCATCGAGTTCGATGCGGCCGCCGTCGGTGCCGACCAGACCCACCACCATGTAGAAAGATGTGGTTTTGCCCGCGCCATTGGGACCAAGCAAGCCGACGATTTCACCGGCCGAAACAGTGAGCGAAACATCGGCGACGACGGTACGGCGGCGATAGCGCTTGATCAGGCCATGTGCGCTCAGCACCGATTTCTTGGCGTCTTTTATTGCATCTTTCGCGCTATCGCCGGCGTTCACGACTACGGTTGTGGCCACGACCGCACTCGGTGCGATTTTCGCAGGCTTGCTGCGGGTCGCCGTGTTCATTGCTGAGGTTGCGCAGGCGCAGGCGTCGACCCCGAAGTTGGCGCCATTTCGGTGGCTGGCGGAATCACGATATGCACACGCCCGCTATCGCCGCCGCCCGAGGCGAGAATGCTTTTCTCGGCGACGTTGTAGTGAATCGTATCGGCCGCCATCGTCTGCTCGCCCTTGGTGACAAAGGCATCGCCGCTCAGATCCGCAATGCCGTTGCGCGAATCGTAAACGATGGTTTTCGCATGCGCGGTCATCGGCGGATCGTCTTCGCCGGTGCTCGGATGCGACATGTGCGCCGGCGTGCCGGTCAGCGTGGCGATGTACTGGCTGCCGACGAATTGCTTCAGTTCGAGCCTTTCACCATCCATCTTCAAGGTGTCGGAATCCATTTTCACATCGCCGCTGAATACCGTGGATGCGCCTTGCACCATCTGCGAAGTTTTCGAGGTGATGTTGACCGCGCCACTCGGCCGCAAGGCGGCGCCATTGGGTGTTTTACCGAGTTGCTCCTTGGTGTCGCGCATCTGCGATCCGGAGGTTCGCGGCGGCGGCGTCAGTGTCGGCGCAGGCTCGCTGGTTGCGGCAGTCGTCTGCGCATTCGCCGCGTGGGCCAAGGGCATCAGCAGCAATGGATAAAGCGCGAACCGGCTCGTGTGGCGAATCGTTTTTGCGAGCGTGTTCGCCGCATGAACGAGCCACCGAATCACGATCCTGGGTGTTTCAATCCGCGTCATTTCGATCGGGTCATTTATTGGGTGTGGCTTTCATCAGGTAAGTCATGTTCACATCGTGCAGTAAATCCAGCGTTTTGTAACGCCAATCTGCATGCATGCCGCGTGAAGTTCCGTTGCGCGTGTCGCTATGCCACTCGAAAGGCGCGTCGGTATAAAACTGATGCGCATCCGGATCGACCCAGACCTGATCGGTGCGGCCGCGCACGTCTTCGCCGTTATCCGGCCATTTGCCGGCGATATCGACGCCGCCAGTCAACTCGAATTTGCGTTGCGCGGCCGGTAGCACGGCCGTTGGCGAACTCAAGCGCCAAGGCGCGCCGCCGATGCCGAGCACATCCACCACCAAGTCGCTCGCGGTGCCGGATTGATCGTCGAGATACACGATCTGGCTGGCCTGGCCGAGCAGCGCCGGTTCGCCGTCGGCGTCGTAACGCGTCCATTCGGCGTCTACCAGCGTGTAGCGCGGCGCAGCAGTGTCGGCTGCCGATTTCACCAGAGTACCTTCGTCGAGATGTTGCAAGGTGAGGAACAGGCCGATCGCAGCGGCGATCAACAGCAGCGGCAAAATCAGCTTGCGCTTCACTAGCTGCGCGCTCCCACCATCAATCCGGCAGCTGCGCTGCGGCCTTCATTTTGCGTGGCGAGAATGAAATCGCAGGCCTCGCGCACGGCGCCATTGCCGCCGTTCAGGTGACTGATCCAATGCGCAGCGGCTAGCGCTGTCGGATGCGCATCGGCCACCGTCAGTGCCAGACCAGCGCGCTGCATCAGCGGCAGATCGGGCACGTCGTCGCCCATCACGGCAACTTGCGAATCGGCCAGCTTCAGTTTCGCCAGCAGCTTTTCGTAAGCCGGAATTTTTTCGTCGACATCGAGCCAGACATGCTTGACGCCGAGGTATTCAAACCGCGCCTGCATCGCCGGCGAAGGCCGTCCTGAAATGATGGCGACTTCGATGCCGGCGTTCAGCAGCAGCTTGATGCCCAGCCCATCGCGCACATTCACCGCTTTCAATTCCAGACCATCCGGGCCGAGATACAGTTTGCAATCGGTGATGACGCCGTCGATGTCGAACACCACACAGCGGATATTGCGCGCACGTTCCGCCGGCGATTTGTGCAGGCCCGCGCTCATCACACCACACCCGCGCGCAGCAGATCGTGCATGTGGATCACGCCCTGCAAATGCTGGTGTTCATCGAGCACCATCAGCGCGGTGATCTTGTGTTTCTCCATCAGGTTCACCGCCTCGGCGGCGAGCTGTTCGGCCGCCACATGCTTGCCGCCGTGCGTCATCACTTCCGCGATTTTTGCGCGGCGGATATCCACGCCGGCATCCAGCACGCGACGCAGATCGCCGTCGGTGAATACGCCCAGCGCATGATCCTCGGCATCGACTACGGCGGTCATGCCGAGACCTTTCTGGGTCATCTCCAGAAGCGCGGCTGAAAGCGCGGCATCGGCGGCGACTTTCGGAATGCGCGCGCCGACCTGCATCACATCCTTGATCCGCAGCAGCAGCCGCCGGCCGAGCATGCCGCCAGGATGCGACATCGCAAAATCGTCCTGCGTGAAGCCGCGCGCTTCGAGCAAGGCAACCGCGAGCGCATCACCCATTGCCAGCGTTGCGGTGGTGCTCGCGGTCGGCGCCAGATTCAGCGGGCAGGCTTCCTGCGTGACCGAAACATCGATATGCACCTCGGCGGTTTTTGCCAGCGTTGAAGCGGGCCGCCCGGTCATTGCGATCAGCGGCACGCCCATGCGTTTGATCAGCGGCAGCAGCACCAGCACTTCAGCGGTTTCGCCGGAATTGCTCAGCGCCAGCAGCACATCGTCGCGCATGATCATGCCGAGATCGCCGTGACTGGCCTCGCCCGGATGAACGAAAAATGCAGGCGTGCCGGTCGACGCGAGCGTCGCCGCAATCTTGCCGCCGACATGCCCGCTCTTGCCCATGCCGGTAACGACCACGCGGCCGCGGCAGCCGAACATCAGCGTGCAAGCGGCGACGAAACTGTGGTCAACGCGTGGCAGCAGTGCGCTTAACGCATCGCGCTCGGTTTCCAGCACGCGCCGGCCGAAAGCTTGCAGAGCTTCGGCATCGAGCGGTTTTGCGGGTGAGCGGAGGTCGTTCAAAGTGGAATCGCCAATGGGAACTTCAGGATTTTAGCGGATCGAGTGACGGGCGCTGTTCGCGGCATTATCAATCGAAATCATTTCTTAACGCGATCGTAAGCTTCCAATGCGCGCGCCCGTGTTTCGCGCAGGTCGACGATGGGATTAGGGTAGTCGCTGCCGAGTTTGATGCCGGCGTGCTGCAACACTTGCTGCTCGGCATCCCAGGGCGCGTGGATGGCAGATGCCGGTAGCTGCGCCAGTTCCGGCACCCAGCGCCGCACGTAGTCACCCGCGCTATCGAATTTGAAACCTTGCAGAACCGGATTGAAGATGCGGAAGTAGGGCGCGGCATCGGCGCCGCAGCCGGCGACCCATTGCCAGCCGAGCGTGTTGTTGGCGAGGTCGGCATCGACCAGCGTATCCCAGAACCAGGCTGCGCCTTCGGTCCACGGGATCAGCAGATTTTTGGTCAATACGCTGGCGACGAGCATGCGCACGCGGTTGTGCATCCAGCCGGTTTGCCAAAGCTGGCGCATGCCGGCATCGACGATCGGAATACCGGTTTCGCCGCGTTGCCAAGCGCGCAGATCGCTGGCGTAGGCGTTTTTCGAGCGCCATTCAAATTCCGCGAAGCGCGGGTTGAGAGGTGCGGTTGGTGTTTGGGGAAAATGGAACAGCAGGTGATGCCCAAACTCGCGCCAGGCAATCTGCCGCAGAAAACCTTCGGCATTCTTGCGTACGCCGGCGGCGTGATTTTCAGCGAGCAGCTGTTCGATCGCGGCGGCAATCTGCATCGGCGAAATCTCGCCGAAATGCAGATGCGGCGAAAGCTGCGAAACCGCATCGACCGCGGGCAGATCGCGTTGGGCCAAGTAGCTTCCGACCGGCGCTTTCAGGAAGCGCCCGAGCTGCGCCTGCGCACCGGATTCGCCAGGCGTCCAGGCGGTATAGAAATGCTGATCCCAGCCGATTTTCGGCAGCAGTTGCAGATCCTCCAGCGCGAGCGATTCCGCCGGTTTGGCAAGCGATTTCAACTTGCGAACAGCGGCCAGCGGCGCGCGACCTTGCGCTAGCTGTTCGCGCAGTCTGCCTTCCGCGTTGCGCCAGAATGGCGTGAATACGCGATAAGGTTCCTTGCCGCCGGTTTGCAGTTCCCAGGGCTCGAACCACAACGCGGCGTTGCGGCTTTCGGCAATCAGTCCATCTTCGCGCAGTGCTTGCTTGATCTGCCGGTCGCGCGCGATCACGGCAGGTTCGTAGAGCCGGTTCCAGTACACCGCAGTCGCGCCGGTGGATTTCACCAGGCTGCGCAATTCGGCCAGCGTATCGCCTGCACGAAGAATCAAGCTGCCGCCTGCTTGCGCGATCGACTGAGCCAGCGCTTTCAGCGAATGATGCAGCCACCAGTTCGTAGCCGCGCCGCTGGACCAGGGCTGTTCCTCATCCGGCGCATGATGGATGAAAACCGGCAGCACTTGTTCATGCGCTTCGAGCGCTGCGCGCAGTGCGGGATTGTCAGCAAGGCGCAGATCGCGCCGCAGCCAGACGATGGCAATGGACATGAGTGTCGGACAAGTCTTCGATTCGGGTGTGCAGCGTATAATGTTTTATCCGATGAACCACGCGCTCCCCCCAATCACCGACAAGATTCCCAGCGCCGGCACAGGCGGCATTTCCGGCAGCGCCGCAGCCGAAACTCCGGCCATTCAAATTGCCGGCCTGCGCAAGCGCTACGGCGCGGTGCAGGCGCTCAATGGCATCGATTTCAGCATTCGTCGCGGCGAGTTTTTCGGCTTGCTCGGCCCGAATGGCGCGGGCAAATCCACCCTCATCAACATCATCGCCGGCTTGATCCGCAGCGATGCCGGCGCCATCAGCGTGCTCGGTCACGATACCGTTTCCGACTGGCGCCGCGCGCGCCGCTGCCTCGGCATCGTGCCGCAGGAATTGGTGTTCGATCCATTCTTCAAAGTGGTCGACATGCTGCGTATTCAAGCCGGTTATTACGGCGCCGGCCGCGAAGTCTGGCCGTGGATCGACGAAATGCTGGAGCGGCTCGATCTCGCCGATAAACGCAAGGTTTCGACGCGTGCGCTATCCGGCGGCATGAAGCGCCGCGTGCTGATCGCGCAGGCGCTGGTACACAAGCCGCCGGTGGTGATTCTCGACGAGCCTACCGCGGGCGTGGATGTCGAACTGCGCCGCACGCTATGGAGTTTCATGCGCGATCTGCATGCGAAAGGAACCACCGTCGTGCTGACCACGCACTACCTTGAAGAAGCGCAGGAAATGTGCGAGCGCATTGCGATCGTCGACAAAGGCCAGGTGAAAATCATCGCCACCACCGAGCAATTGCTGGCGCGCAATCCGTATCGTTTCTTGAAGCTGCGGCTGACTGACAACGCGCCGCTGCCGGAAAGCTTGCGCGCACTCGTCACCAGCGAAAAAGCTGGCGTGATCGAACTCAAGCTGGAACTCGAAAAACAGCCGATCGCCAGCGTATTCGCCGCGCTGCGCGCAGCAGGTGTTGGCATCGACGACGTGCATACACGCGAGCCGGATCTCGAAGATATTTTCGTCGAGCTCACCGCGCGTGCGCCGGGAGTTCTGCATGCCTGAAGCCAGCCAGTTGAATGAACGGCCGGGGCAGCAGCCGGATCACCAGCCACGCCATTCCGCAATGACGATCGCCGCCGAACCAAAAGCGCAGGACGCGATCGGTTTCAACACGCTACTAAAGAAGGAAGTGATGCGCTTCTGGAGCGTGCTCGGCCAGACCGTCACTGCGCCTGTCATCACTGCACTCCTGTATTTACTGGTGTTTGCGCAGGCCATGAGCGGCCGCGCGCCGATCTATGAAGGTGTTTCCTACACCCAGTTCCTGATCCCCGGACTGGTGATGATGACGGTGATCCAGAACGCTTTCGCCAACACCTCTTCGAGTCTCACGCAGTCGAAGATCATGGGCAATCTGGTGTTCCTGTTGATGGCGCCGCTGGGTCCGCTGGAGTGGTTCGGCGCGTATGTGATTGCGGCACTGATCCGTGCGTTGCTGGTTGCCGTCGTCATGCTGGTAGTGACGATTCCGTTCGTGCATCTGCCGCTGCAAGCGCCGCTGGTGCTGGCCACAATGTTCGTGCTGTCGGCCGGCAGCCTCGCCGTGCTCGGGCTGATCGCCGGCATCGTTGCCAGCAAATTCGACCATCTGGCCGCGTTCACCAATTTCTTCATCACGCCGCTGAGCTTTTTATCCGGTGTGTTTTACTCGGTACACGCGCTGCCGCCGCTGTGGTTCAAGGCCTCGCATCTGAATCCGTTTTTCTACATGATCGATGGCTTCCGCTACGGCTTTTTCGGCAAGGCCGACGTGCCGGTTTGGCAGAGCCTGACTTGGTCGGCGGCATTTTTCGTGATCGTTTCCACCGTCTGCCTGTGGATGCTGTTCACCGGCTACAAACTTCGCAGATGAGGCTTTAGTGCATGACCAAAAATGAAATCCAGTCTCTGATACAAACCGGCATGCCGGACGCCATCGTCACCGTCAAAGGCGACGATGGCCAGCACTTCGAAGCCGAAGTGATCTGGATCGGCTTCGCCGGCAAATCGCCGATCGCACAACATCGCATGGTTTACGAAACACTCGGCGATCGCATGGGCCGCGACATCCATGCGCTGCAATTGCGCACACATGCGCCGAAAGCGCCTTGCGCCTGAAAAGCCGCATCTCGTAAATCCACTTGAATCGATGGACAAGCTGCTGATTGCCGGCAACGGCGCGCTCGCGGGTGAAGTTGCCGCTTCGGGTGCGAAGAACGCCGCACTGCCGATTCTGTGCGCGAGTCTGCTGATCGATCAGCCGCTGCACATCACCAATCTGCCGGATCTCTGGGACATCGCCACCACGCGCAAACTGCTGGCGCAGATGGGCGTTGCGGTATCGCAGCCGGCGGTGAACGAAGTCGTCATCGACGCTGCCCCGATCACGACCTGTATCGCGCCGTACGAGCTGGTGAAGACCATGCGCGCGTCGATCCTCGTGCTCGGCCCGCTGCTGGCAAAACGCGGCGAAGCGCAGGTGAGCCTGCCCGGCGGTTGCGCGATCGGCGCGCGGCCGGTCGATCTGCATCTGCGCGGGCTTGCAGCGATGGGTGCGCAGATCAAGCTCGAAGGCGGCTTCATCCACGCCACGGCGCCGCGGCTCAAGGGCGCGGCGATCATGTTCGAGACCGTCACCGTCACCGGCACCGAAAATCTGCTGATGGCCGCCGCAATCGCGGAAGGCGAAACCATTCTGGAGAACGCCGCACGCGAACCGGAAGTGGTCGATCTTGCGCGCTGCCTGAGCGCGATGGGCGCGAAAATCGAAGGCGCCGGCACCAGCACGATCCACGTTCAAGGCGTTGCCGAACTACACGGCGCGACCCATCCGGTAATTCCGGATCGCATCGAAACCGGCACGTTTCTGGTCGCCGCCGCGATCACGCGCGGACGCGTGCGGGTGACCCGAACCGATCCGCATCTGGTCGATTCCGTGCTCATCAAACTCCAGCAATCCGGCGCCAAGGTTGCTACCGGCATCGACTGGATCGACATCGACTGCCGCGGCCGCCGGCCCGACGCTGTGAATCTGCACACCATGCCGCACCCCGGTTTTCCGACCGACATGCAGGCGCAATTCATGGCGCTGAATTGTTTCGCCGAAGGTGTGAGCACGATCCGCGAAACCATCTTCGAGAACCGCTTCATGCACGCGCAGGAACTGCTCCGGCTCGGTGCGGACATCCGCATCGAGGGCAACACCGCGATCATCACCGGCCGCGAAATACTCACCGGTGCGCCGGTGATGGCGACCGACTTGCGCGCATCCGCGGCGCTGGTGCTCGCGGGTCTCGCAGCCGAAGGCGAGACGCTGGTCGATCGTGTCTATCACATCGATCGCGGCTACGAGCGGATCGAGCAAAAGCTCGGCCGGCTCGGAGCAAAAATCCAGAGGATCAAGGGCTAGATCGAAGTCGCTGAAATCGATTAACTTGTCTTCGACTGCTGACGTACCCAAATCGACGGGCTGATAGATAGGCTGAAATAAAGGAGCCGCAAATGCCGAAGCAATCCTTGATTCCCTGTCTGCGTTATGTCGATGCGCCGGCCGCGATCGAATTTCTATGCACGGCGTTTGGCTTCGAGCGGCACGCGGTGTATGCCGACGATACCGACCGGACGCTGATCCATCATGCGCAGTTGCGGTTGGGTGACTGTCTGGTGATGCTCAGCTCTGCGCGCGATAGTGAAGCCAGCGCGCGCTATCGCTGGAAAACACCTAGTCAGGCTGGCGGCATCACGGCTTGCGTCTGCTGCGTGATCGACGATCCCGATACCCATTTCATGCGCGCCAAAGCTGCGGGTGCAGATATCGTGACCACACCGCACGACAACGAAGGCTATCCAGGACGCAGCTACAACGCGCGCGATCCGGAAGGTAATGACTGGGACTTCAGCACGTACGATCCTTGGGCCTGAGCGAAGTGCCGACGGTCATGCGGGCGGCGGATTGCAAATCACCCAGCAGGCGCGCTCGACTGCGTCAACGAGTGATCATTCGGATCAAATCTGAGCGCGACGCCGCTGAGCTTTTTGTCGAGTATGGCGTGCGCAAGCTCCGCGATTTCGATTGCAGCAGTGCGTAGTGGCAACCCGGCCGGGCGGATGTTGGAGATGCAGTTGCGTTCGCCGTCGTTGCGGCCGATTTTTGGCGCGTGCGTGAGATAAGCGCCGAGGCTGTCTGCGGCGGATAAGCCGGGTCGTTCGCCGATGATGCAGATGGTCAGACGCGCGCCGAACAACTCGCCGATCTCGTCCGCGAGTGCCACGCGCGCCTGCGTTGCGACAACGATCGGTGCGAGCGCGAAGGCCGCGAGCAGCGGACTCAATTCCGCCAACAGCGACGCGGCATGCCGCTGCACAGCGGTCGACGAAAGCCCATCGCCGATGACGATGACAATGTCGATCCCTACATTTATTTCGCGCGCAAACTTATCTGCGAGCTCCGCGAGCAGCACTGCCGATTCCGCCGCGAGCCGGCGGCCCCAATCCGGTCGCGCGAGATAAGCGCTGCGTTCGCTGGCACGGCTGTGTGCCTGCAAAACCGGCCATCCATCGGCGTTCAGGCTCGCAATCAATGCGGCGGCATCCAGCGGCAGATGCACCGCGTCGCGCGCCTGCGCGTGCGCGAGATCGAAGGCCAGCACTTCGCGCGTTGGCAGGCTCGCGCCGCTGCGTCCAAGCGCCAGCCGCGCATCCGTGAAGCGCCGCAGTTCGCCCCAACTGTCCCTTATGACAGGGGTATCACGAACTTCGTCCGGCAGCGTTTTCATGGCGATCTATAGCTTGGCGTTTTCGGCGAAAGAGGTGAGTTTCGGCAGCACGGTGTTTGCGCGTGTCGTACCGAGCCGGCCAGCTTCGTCGATCAAACCCATCGCTTGCAGCCACGACTCGAATTCCGGCGCGCGTTTCAGGCCGAGCAGCTCGCGCAAGTACAAGGCATCGTGGAACGAAGTCGATTGATAACTGAGCATGATGTCGTCCGCGCCCGGCACGCCCATCACGTAATTCACACCGGCCGTGCCGAGCAACGTCAGCAGCGTATCCATATCATTTTGATCGGCTTCGGCGTGGTTGGTGTAGCAGACATCCACACCCATCGGCAGGCCGAGCAGCTTGCCGCAGAAATGATCTTCGAGCCCAGCGCGGATGATCTGGCGACCATCGAACAGATACTCCGGGCCGATGAAGCCAACCACCGTATTCACCAGTAAGGGCTGGTATTCGCGCGCGACGGCGTACGCGCGCGCTTCGCAGGTTTGTTGATCCACACCATGATTCGCGTTCGCCGAAAGCGCGCTGCCCTGGCCGGTTTCAAAGTACATGAGATCGCTGCCGAGGGTGCCGCGCTTCAATGAAAGTGCAGCATCCCGCGCTTCGCGCAGCAGTGCGAGATCGATGCCGAAACTTCTGTTCGTCGCTTGCGTTCCGCCGATCGATTGGAACACCAGATCGAGCGGCACGCCTGCGTTGATCGCATCGATCTGCCGCGTCACATGCGCGAGCACGCAGGATTGTGTGGGAATCTCGAAGCGTGCGATGAGCTCGTCGAGCAAACGCCATAGCGCCGCCAGTTTCGCGGGATCGTCGGTGACCGGATTGATGCCGATGCAGGCGTCACCGGCGCCGTACATCAGGCCATCGAGCAGGCTCGCGGCAATGCCGCGCGGATCATCGGTCGGATGATTCGGCTGCAAACGCACGGCGAGGTGTCCGCGCAGGCCGAGCGTGTTGCGGAAGTGCGTGACGACTTCACACTTGCGCGCAGCCAGAATCAAATCCTGATTGCGCATCAGCTTGCTTACCGCCGCCGCCATTTCCGGCGTGATGCCGCGCGCTGTGGCGGCCAGTGTTTCGGTGCTGGCGAGATCGGACAACAGCCAGTCACGCAAGCCGCCGACAGTGAGGCTGCGGATCGGCGCGAAGGCTTGCACGTCGTGCGTATCGACGATCAGCCGCGTGACTTCATCGGCTTCATACGGAATCAGCGCGTGATCCAGAAATGTCATCAGCGGCAGATCGGCCAGTACAAGTTTGGCGGCCATGCGTTCTTCATCGGTACTCGCCGCGAGACCGGCGAGCGAGTCACCAGAACGCGCCGGGCTGGCCTTCGCCATCAAGTCGCGCAGATCGCGGAAGACATAGCTGCGTGCGCCGATGGCGTGTTGCAGGCGCATTGTCTTCAGCGCGTGAAGCGCAGCGCACGGATCGGCGAAGCGGATCGAATCTCGATTAAATCGCAGCGCGAGCCAGGCAGACATTGGCCGGTCAAAAATTTGCTGCACAGTTTTCGGATGCGCGCAGCGAACAGATTGCCGATCGCACTACTAACGAGTTTGCCGAGCATTTTCATATCGAGTCCCATGCGCTCGTCAGGCACGCAAGGCATGCGCCAGCCTGCGTTCGCGCGCTGCGAAGTCGGTTCAATCAAGCATGGCCGCGCGGCGCCCGCTAAAATCCGCGTCTCGTCGATTGCGACGGGCCATATCCGCAAGCATCGCTCCCGAATTTCATGACCGCATTGACGCTGGCTCTGTCGAAGGGCCGCATACTCGAAGACAGCCTGCCGCTGCTCGCTGCTGTCGGCATCGCGCCGGCGGGCGATGCCGAGCGTTTGCTGCGGCTGCCGACTGCGGATGCCAATGTCGAACTGCTGGTGATCCGGCCGACCGATGTGCCGACGTATGTGGAATACGGCGCGGCCGATCTCGGCATCGTCGGCAAGGACATCCTGCTCGAACATGGCGGCGAAGCGCTGTACGAGCCGCTCGATATCGGTATCGCGCGCTGTCGTTTGTCGTTGGCGACGAAGGCGGATTCGCCGCTGGTAAAAGGACTCGATGGCGCCAGCGGCCGGCGCTTGCGCGTCGCCACCAAATATCCGGAAGTCACGCGGCGATTTTTTTCGGCGCGCGGCGAGCAGGTTGAAATCATCAAGCTCTACGGCTCGATGGAACTCGCGCCCTTGGTCGGTCTGGCGGATTTGATTGTTGATCTCGTCGCCACCGGCAACACCTTGCGCGCGAACGGTCTGGTCGAGATTCAGACGATCTTCGAGTCGAGCGCGCGGCTGGTGGTGAACAAGGCAGCGATGAAGATGAAGCACGCCGCGATCGGCGCTTTGCTCGATCGTTTCCGTGCTGCGATCGGCAATGGCTAGCGCTTCGCCCAAGCTCGCGCCGCAGAGGCTCGATAGCCGCGCTGCGGATTTCGATGCGCAACTCGAACGCCTGCTTGATCGCGCGCCGGAAGCGGATGCCGAACTGAATGTGCGCGTCGCTGCGATCATCGCGGACGTGCGCGCGCGTGGCGACGCCGCGTTGATCGAGTACACCAATCGCTTCGACAAACGCGGCCTTGAATCCGCGCAGCAAATCGAAGTGCCGGCCGCCGAGCGTGCCGCGGCCTGGGCTTCGCTGCCAGCCGATCTGCGTGCTGCGCTCGAAGCCGCAGCGGCGCGTATCCGCACTTATGCCGAGCGGCAGAAACTCGCAGACTGGGAATTCGCCGATGCACACGGCAATCGCCTCGGCCAGCGCGTCACCGCGATGGATCGCGTCGGCCTTTATGTGCCGGGTGGCAAGGCGGCGTATCCGTCGAGTGTGTTGATGAACGCGATCCCGGCCAAGGTTGCGGGTGTGGCCGAAATCATCATGGTGGTGCCCGCGCCGAACGGTGAATTGAATCCGGTGGTGCTCGGAGCCGCGCATCTTGCGGGTGTCGATCGCGTGTTCACCATCGGCGGCGCGCAGGCGATTGCAGCGCTGGCGTATGGCACGGCAACGGTGCCCGGCGTCGATAAAATCGTCGGTCCCGGTAACGCCTATGTCGCCGCGGCGAAACGGCTGGTGTTCGGCCGCGTCGGTATCGATTCGATTGCCGGGCCGTCGGAAATCGTCGTGGTTTGCGATGGTGAAACCGATCCGCGCTGGATTGCGATGGATCTGTTTTCGCAGGCCGAGCACGATGAAGATGCGCAGTCGATCTTGATTTCGCCGGGTGCGGAATTTCTCGATCGCGTGCTGGCGGCGATGAATCAGCGCATCGCCGAATTGCCGCGTGCGGAAATCGTGCAGGCTTCGATCGGCAATCGCGGCGCGTTCATCGCCGTGCGCGATCTCGAACAGGCGATCGACGTGTCTAATCGCATCGCGCCCGAACATCTGGAATTGTCGGTTGCCGATGCGCGCGCCTGGCTGCCGCAAGTGCGCCACGCTGGTGCGATTTTTCTTGGCCGCCACACTCCCGAAGCGTTCGGCGATTACTGCGCCGGCCCGAATCATGTACTGCCGACTTCACGCGCCGCGCGTTTTTCCAATCCGCTCGGCGTTTACGAATTCCAGAAGCGCAGCAGCCTGATCGAATGCAGTGTTGAAGGCGCCAAAAATCTCGCGCCGATCGCCGGCCGCCTCGCGGATGCGGAAGGCTTGCAGGCCCACGCGGCGAGCGCGCGCGATCGCGGATAAAATTTTCAGCCTGGGCAATTCCAAGCTTCCAAAGACTCGAAGTAGACGCGCTGCACCGCGCTGGTTAGGCTGCGGATAAGGGCCGAGCCATTACGGTCCAAGCCAGCCCAGCGCAATTCGGAGGAGTTCATGAGCATCGGCGACAATTTCCGGCAGCTCACGCGTTCGCAGCGCCACACCTTTATCGCCTCGGTGGCAGGCTGGTCGCTCGACGCTTTCGATTTCTTCATCTTCGTATTCGCGCTGAAAGCGATAGCCGGCGATTTTCATGTCGAAGTCAAAGCGGTCGCCGAAGGCATTTTCTGGACGCTGGCGATGCGTCCGCTCGGCGCGCTGTTTTTCGGCTGGCTGGCGGAGCGCTATGGCCGCAAGCCGATCCTGATGATCAACGTCATCAGCTATTCGATTTTTGAACTCGGCTCGGCGTTCGCGCCGTCGCTCGAAGTGCTGTTGGTGATGCGCGCGCTGTTCGGTTTCGCAATGGGCGGCGAGTGGGGCATCGGTGCGGCGCTCGCGCTGGAATCGCTGCCGGCGAAAGGCCGCGGCCTTTTTTCCGGCATCCTGCAGGAAGGCTATGTGATCGGCTATCTGCTGGCTTCGGTGCTGTTCGCGTTTGCGTTCGATTACCTCGGCTGGCGCGGCATGTTCATCGTCGGCGCCTCGCCGGCCTTGCTGGTGCTGTACATGCGCTCGACCGTGGAAGAGTCGCCGACCTGGCTCGAAGGCCGTCACAAAAAGCGCATCACTGCGGCCGAAAGCTGGATCGCCATCAAGGCATTTTTCCCGACGTTTTTATTCATGGTGCTGTTGATGGCCTGCTTCAATGCGTTCTCGCACGGCTCGCAGGATATGTATCCCACCTTCCTGCAAAAACAGCATGGCTTCGATGCGCGCACCACCGGCAGCATCGCCATCGTCTACAACCTCGGCGCGCTGTTCGGTGGCATTTTCTTCGGCGGACTCTCGGAAAAAATCGGCCGCAAGAAAGCCATTGCACTCGCCGCGATTCTGGCGCTGCCGATGATCCCGCTGTGGGCCTACTCGACCGCGCCGCTGATGTTTGCGCTCGGCGCGTTCCTGATGCAGTTCATGGTGCAGGGTGCCTGGGGCATCGTGCCGGCGCATCTGAACGAACTGTCGCCGCCGGCCGTGCGCGCGATCCTGCCTGGCTTCGCCTATCAACTCGGCAATTTATCGATGTCGAAAATGGGCCCGTTCCAGGCCGACATCGCGCAGTCGCATGGCGGCGATTTCGCCTGGATTCTGGCGTGGACTATCGGTGTCGTCGGCGTGGTGCTCGCGGTGGTTGCACTGATCGGGCGCGAGGCGAAGGATTCCTCGCTCGGCGTCGGTTTGGGGATCGAGAAGCCGTCCTGATTAACGATCCGATTGCCGGGTCTGCTGATTGCCAAGGCTGATTCAGCCATCTGATTCGTGGCCTGATTCACGCACCTGATTCAACCACCTGACTCACTGGTCAGTCAGCCTCGCTGCCGGCTCCTATAATCATCCGCAAGGTTTCACAAAAAATTCATAACTTGCGGGTTTGAGGAGATTCGGATGAAAGTATTACGAGCCGGCAGCGCCGGATTGATGGCGCTGTTGATCGCCGCTTGCGGCAGTTCGCATTCTGCGGATTCAGGCACTGCCAGCGGCACGTCTTCATCTGGAACGAGCGCCGCTGCCACCGCCAGTTGTGCGGACCCGACGCCAGCCAGCGCGATCGATCAAACCCTCACCGAAAACATTCCTTCGGATTTCGATGCCAGCGCGAATCCGGCGCCAACCACGACCATTGCTTTTTCGCTCCTGTTGCCGGCGCGCTGTCCCGGCGATGTGTTTCCGCTGATTCTGCAAAGCCACGGTTACGGCGGCAATCGGCTGAAGACGCTGGCCGCGGATGGCACGCTGCATCCGCAGGATCCACACTTCAAATCGATCGACGAACTGGTGCAGGCGCTGCCGTATCACGGCTATGTCGTCATCAGCTACGACGAGCGCGGGCATGGCGATTCCACCAATGCCAATGCGCGCATCATCGATCCGCGCGCCGAAGTGCAGGACGCGATCCAGATTCTGAATTGGGCTTACGACAACGCGGCCACCTACAACATCCAGACCTTGCCGGATTCCGGCATTGCCAAGGATCTGAATGTCGGCACCATCGGCTACAGCTACGGCGGCGGTTTTGAAATGCCGCTGGCGGCGCTCGATCCGCGGATCAAGACGATCGTGCCGAACGGTACCTGGAACGATCTGCTGTACAGCCTGCTGCCGGGCGATGCGGTGAAGCTGTCGTTTGACGGCTTGCTGTGCCTGCTGGCGGCGACTGCGCAAACCTCGGCGACGCCGCCGATCGGCGTGCATAACACACCACTGGTGGCGACCTTGTGCAACGCCGTGGGTCTTCAAGGCCCGATGGCTTCGACGCTGCGCACGCGCAGCGATCTGGTCAACGCGATGGGCGCGCCGACGGCGCTGCCGCGAACCGTGGCGGAGTCTGAACTCGATCCGTTTTTCTTCACGCACAGCACGGCCTATTTCCAGCAGCAGGAACAAGCGGGACAGCCTTGGGGTTTCGGCGAGTCGCAGGCGAAATTACGAGCGGTGCCGGCGCTGTTTCTGCAAGGCAATCGGGACAATCTGTTCAATCTGACCGAGGCTTACTTCAACGATGCCTACTTCAGCAGCACCGGCGCCGACGTGCGCATGCTGAGCACCGAAGGCGGTCACATGAATCCGCTCGCCGGGCAGCTCGAAGGGCCAGCAAATTGCGGCTCGGTGGCGGGCGTGAATTCAATCCTGGCCTGGTTCGATGACAAGCTCAAAGGCCAGCCTTCCGCACTTTACAATGCCATTCCGAAGGTCTGCATTTCGGTGGCGGCCACGCCGACGGTTTCTGCCACCGCGACCAGCTATTCAGGAACGGCCGTGGGCGTGGGATTGAATGCGTATCCGGTCGGTTCGCTCAGCGGCGCGGGCGCGATTCCAACAACGACGGCGAGCCTCAGCGCGACGGTGCCGGTGACGGCGACTGCGCCAGTGTTCGTGCCGGTGACGACGATCTCCGTCAGCGGTGCGGTGATCGCCGGCTCGCCGCGGATCGCGGATTTGACCGTCAGCCAAGGCATGCCGATGGTGCAGACGGCAGTGGCTTATGTCGGTGTCGGCATCCAGCGCGGTGGTTCCACTTTCCTGGTGGATGATCAGGTCAGCGGGTTCGTCGCCGGCGATCACACCAACAATCGCGGTACCGACGACAGCGCGGTGCTACTGCCGGGCATCGGCGAACAATTGCAGCCGGGCGATGTGGTCGGCCTGCTGTTCTATCAGCAGCATGTGCAGTACGCCGCGATCATCAGCGCAAATCTGGCGCCGGGCGTGATTGCCACCGTCGACTACGCCGAAGGGGCCAGCATTCCGCCGATCACGTCGACGATCAATCTGTCATCGCTGGCGCTGCCGAATCCGTATTCCGTGACCATCACCCAGCTTGAACTGCCGATTTTCATTCCGGGGCAATATGCCGGCAGCAGTCTGCTGCAATAGTCTTCCCCTGCCGTCGCGGAAGGCTTTTCAGATTGCGATTGAAGGCCAAGGAAGGCCTATCGGCTGTGCTTGAAAAGTGGGATCTCGAAATGTCTGCGAAGCATGAAAAAGTGTTAAGGCATTTTTAACCGCTGAATTATTCAGGCTGGGTTAATGTCTGTGGCCACATCCTCGCGCTCAGAGCGGCGACGCCACTGATTGACTAAAGTCCGTTCGGCACCTGACGGGCATTTGTCGGATCAGTGACTCGCACTCACCATTTCCTTGAAAGGCGGCAAACCCATGAAATTTTCATCGATCACACAGCCAACCCTCGGTGCTTTGAGTGCCGCCCTGCTCGGCGCGGCGATTTTGCTGATCCCTGCGGCAGCCGAAGCGCGCGGACACGTTGGCGTCGGTATTGGTATCGGCGTTGGCCCCGGCTATTACGGCGGCCCCGGCTACTATCCGGGTTATTACTATCCTGGATACTACTACGACGGACCGGCGTACTATTACCCGCCGCCGCAAGTGGTTTACGAAGCGCCGCCAGTGGTCGTCGAACAGGCGCCAGGTGCGTTCTGGTACTACTGCCCGCCCGCGAAAAATTATTTCCCGTACGTGCGCGAATGCCCGACCGGATGGCAGGCGGTGCCCGCGCAGGCGCAGGCTGCGAGCAGCGCGCGTCCACCCGCGCCAGCGCCCGCTGGCCGCGTGACGTATCGGCTTGGCGACGTGCTGTTCGCTACCGGGCGTTCGGAGTTGCAACCGGCTGCGCTCGGCACGCTCGATTCGCTGCTGGCTTCGATAAACAAAGAGCCGAACCGGCATATCGTGATCGAAGGGCATACTGATACTGTCGGCAAAAGCGCGGACAACTTGAGCCTGTCGCAACGCCGTGCCGAGGCCGTCAAGCAATATCTGGTGGCGCATGGCGTGCCGGCCGACCGTGTGACGGCGGTCGGCAAAGGCGACGCCGGTGCGATTGCCGACAACGCCACCGCCGAAGGCCGACAGCAGAATCGCCGCGTCGATATCGTCGTCAGCTGAAGAGCTCTCGGCGGAACGCGATCAAGTTCTGGTATGACTTTAACGACCTCTCCGATTCGCGCCAGAATTCTTGCTGATGCGATCATCTGCGTCGATGCTTGCAGCGTCGGCATGCATAAGCCGTGCGCCTCGACAAGGATGAATCAATCGCCAGAGCAGTGTGCTTTAGCCGTTGCCGCCATCGGCATGTCTTATCAACCCTGAAACGGACTTCACCGTCCACCGGAGTTTTTTAATGAATCGATCTCTCGTGATTTGCTGTGGCGTTCTCAGCGCCGGGCTGTTGTCTGCCTGCGTTGAATTGCCGTCTCAGCCCACCGTTGCGGTGATGCCCGCACCGTACAAGCCGATGGAAGTTTTCCAAGGTGACGATGTTACCTGCCGCGGCTATGCGCAGCATCAGGTCTCCGTGGATAGCGGTGGCAACACCGGCTACCAATCTGAAGGATATCTGCAATATCGCTATAACCTCACCTATGAGCAGTGCATGTATTCGAAGGGCAATCAGGTTTCTAATTTCTCGGCGCCGGCCTCCGTACCGCCACCGCCGGGAATGCCGCCAGCTACTGCAGGCATGCCACCGGCACCGCCATCGCCGCCAATGGCACCGCCGCCACCGCCGCATTCGTAATTACATCGGCGATAAATTCGCTTGGGCTGTTGTTGTCCCAAGCGAATTGTCTGGATCGTCAGTGCGATCCCGTAACGGCTTAACCCGTCAGGATTTCCTGCTTCAGACTATTCTGCACCGGGTGTGAGCCGAGCCAGATTTTCAACAATGCGCTGGAGAGATCGCTGCCAGCCACCGCCGCTTTCTGCTGACCGTTATAAGTAATCTGCGTACTGCCGTCGGCACCGAAATCCAGATTCAGGATATCGCCTTCCTTGACCGCGCCGACTTCAACAAAACGCTGGTCGAGCTGCGCGATTTTCGGTTGCAGCTTTTGCAATTCCGGCTTCGACAGATTCGCTTGCAGCCCTTCGTGGAAAGCGTTTTCCAACGTATCCGTGTCGAGGTCGCGCTTCATCACCAAGGTTACGCGCCGCGGCGCCTGTTCGTTGATGATCGAATTCGCATCCTTCGATTTCGCCGGCAGATAAAGGCCCATCACGTAGACATCCGCAAGGCCGAATTTGGTGCGCAGGCCGGCGCCGTTCAACACCAGCGGCTTGCCGCCGACGTTGGCGCTATCGGCCATGTTCACGCCGGAAACCTGCATTGCCAAGGCCGGCAAACTTGCCGCCGCCAGCAGCATGGCGAGGCCGGTTTTATGGAATGTTTTGCGAGTGGTCTTGTTCATCACATCCTCCTGGAATCTTTCATTTGATTGCGCATGGCGCGATCCTTCGCGCACTCCACAGACCACGATCAGCAGCCCCGCGTTCCTTCAATCCCGCCTGCCTGCGTGGGCTTCGATGGCTGCTACGACTCAATACGATTACATTGAGCGCCTGTCCGCAGACCCGCTTCCCGATATGCATTCCAGCCGCGACCGCTCCGCTGCTTCATCGAACGCCGACAGCGCGTTTTCAGCGTCTGCGCGGCAGCAGATCAAGCGTCTGGGTATCGACGATCATGCGATCGCGCTGCTGGCGACCTATCTCGCAGAACTCGAAAAATGGAATCGTGCCTACAACCTCACCGCGATCCGCGATCCTGCCGAGATGGTCACACGCCATCTGCTCGATTCGCTGGCAGTGCTGCCGCATTTGCCGGATCGCGCCAGCGATTCAGCGCACGCGCCGCTGCGGCTGCTCGATGTCGGCAGCGGCGGCGGCATGCCCGGAATTCTGCTGGCGATCGTGCGGCCGCAATGGCAGGTGACCGTGCTCGATGGCAATGGCAAAAAAGCGCGCTTCCTGCGCCACGTCGTGCGCGCGCTCGCGCTCAGCAATGTGCAGGTCGCAGAGTCGCGCGTCGAGGCCTGGATCGCGCCGCAATTGTTCGATCGCATCATCAGCCGCGCGTTTGCCGCACTCGCGGAATTCGTTCAGTTGAGCGACCATCTTCTGATCGAGGATGGCCGCTGGCTGGCGATGAAGGGTAAAGTGGCGTCTTCGGAACTCGCAGAACTACCGGCCAACCGGACCGTCGAGACGATTCATGCCTTGGAAGTTCCGGGCTTGCAGGAAGCACGCAGCCTGATTGTCGTTCGCCGCCATCCGTAATTTTGAATCCAGAAAATGACCCACATCATCGCCGTCGCCAACCAGAAAGGCGGTGTCGGCAAAACCACTACTGCGGTGAATCTCGCGGCCTCGCTAGCGGCGACCAGGCGGCGCGTGCTGCTGGTCGATCTCGATGCGCAGGGCAATGCGACGATGGGTGTGGGCGTCGATAAATACGCGCTTAAAGTCACTGCGCGCGACGTGCTGCTGGAGCAATCGCCGACTGTCGACGGCATTCAATTTCTGCCGGCGCTGGGCTTTTCGCTGCTGCCGGCGAACGCGGACATGACCGAAGCCGAGATCAAGCTGCGCGAAATGCCGGCCGGTGATTTCGGCTTGAAGCTGGCGCTGGAACAGGTCGCCGGCCAGTTTGAATTCATCTTGCTGGATTGCCCGCCGGCGCTGTCGAAACTGACGGTGAATGCCTTCGTCGCCGCCGATGGCGTGCTGATCCCGATGCAATGCGAATATTACGCGCTCGAAGGCTTGACCGCGCTGGTCGACACCATCCAGAAAATCAAGCGCGTGATCAATCCCAAACTGGAGATCGAAGGCCTGCTGCGCACCATGTTCGATCCGCGCAACAACCTGTCCAACGATGTGTCCGCGCAGTTGATCCAGCATTTCGGCGACAAGGTTTATCGCAGCATCGTGCCGCGCAATGTGCGGCTTGCCGAAGCGCCGAGTCATGGCTTGCCAGCGATCGCTTACGATCCTTTATCGGCAGGTGCAAAGGCCTATCTTGCGCTCGCCGGCGAAGTGCTGCGGCGCCGCGATGGCGGCCAGATTTCACTGGAACATTAGCGTGCGCGTCAACTACGCAGCCGTCAGGTTGTTCACCCGCGCAGATCGCAGCGAACGCAATCACCAAACTTGCAGGCACTAAACTAGCGAAATGTCGTACGTCGAAAATAATCTGCTGCCGGGCGAAGCCATCGTTCACAAGGGGCACGTGCATTGGATCATTTACGGCAAGAGCATCAGCCTGATCGTCATCGGCCTGTTGCTGCTGACGTTTGGCTGGAGCGACGACGCAGCACTGTCGAAGCTATGGATCTTCGGAGCCGTCGGGCTGCTGATCGCGGTCATCATCGCCATCCCCGCTGCGCTACGCGCATTCACCACCGAGCTGGCGGTGACGACGCGCCGCGTGGTGGCTAAGCGCGGCCTCATCCGGCGCGATACATTCGAGATGCTGCATCGCCGGGTCGAAAGCATCGCCGTGCATCAAACCATCGGCGGCCGTCTGCTGGGTTATGGCACGCTGGTTTTGCATGGCACCGGCGGCGGTCTCGAAACGATTCCCACGGTGGCCGATCCGCTCGCGTTTCGCAACGCGGCGATGGCGCAGTCCGATGCGGCTTAGTCGGTCATCGTTGCGAGCGCCCGATGTCATCGCCAAGCCTGCCGATCAAACAAGATCAAACGATAGAAATAATGGGATGGAAATGATTTCAACTCCGTTGCAGTTGCTCAAGCAAGGCCGAGTGACGACGACGAACACCAACCATCGGAGCGCTCGCGTATGAGCGTAAAGAAGCGCGGACTCGGCCGCGGGCTCGATGCGCTGCTGGGCAGCGTGTCGAATTCCGCCAACGAGCCGCCGGAAGAATTGCGCGAACTGGCGCTGGATAATCTCGCGCCGGGCCGTCATCAGCCGCGCCGCAATTTCGATCCCGAAGCGCTGCAATCGCTGGCCGATTCGATCCGCGCGCAAGGTGTGGTGCAGCCCATCGTTGCGCGCGAAGCCGGTGGCGGGCGCTATGAAATCGTTGCCGGCGAACGCCGCTGGCGCGCCGCGCGCATGGCCGGCCTCAGCACCATTCCGGCCGTGGTGCGGCAAATGCCGGATCAGGCCGCGATGGCGATTGCGCTGGTCGAAAACATTCAGCGCGCCGATCTGAATGCGCTGGAAGAAGCCGAAGCCTTGAAGCGGCTGATCGATGAAGTCGGCCTGACTCACGAGCAGACTGCGGAAGCCGTGGGCCGCTCGCGCGCCGCTGTCAGCAATCTGTTGCGCCTGATGGATTTGCACGCCGATGTGCAGGCCTTGCTGCGCGATAATAAACTCTCGCCAGGTCACGCCAAGGTGTTACTCGCCGTTGCCACCGAGCGCCAATTGCCGCTAGCGCGGCAGATCATCGAGCAGCAGCTTTCGGTGCGCGAAACCGAGCGGCTGGTGGAAACGCAGCCGAAAAAAGACGCCGCCAAACCGAAACCGGCGAGTGCGGCCTCGCAGGATTCCGAATTAAGCGAACGCTTAGGCTTGCCGGTGCAGTTGAAGAAAAACAGTCGCGGACGCGGACGCATCATCGTCAGCTTCAGGAATCAGGCGGAGCTGGATCGTCTGCTGGCGCGGCTGGGCCAAGCCTGAACTCAAGCTTGGGCTTGAATCAGGCCAAGCTGACCTGAAGCGCCCTATCGTCGAGCGCGCGCACTTTTTTGATGCGGTTTCGATTGACCTCGTCTCGACGCGCCCGTTAAAATACGGCCCCGTGAAAGTCGTCTCCGGATTTCCGCGAAATCGGCCGCTGGATCGACAACATGCCTAAGCTTTCGGACGGTGCCGGTCTGGCACGATCGGTTTGTCTGGCGCAGCTGGCGATCGCGGGGATCGTGGCACTGACGATTGCTTTGATCTGGAATCGTGCGCAGGCGGCGGCGGCACTGTACGGTGGCGCAGCGGCCTGTGTACCAACACTGTATTTCGCGCTGCGGGTTTTCTGGCGCCGCGCGGGTGAGACTCCGAACGAAGTCGTCGGAGCGATATTTCGGGGTGAGATTGGGAAGTTCGCGCTGACTGCTGTGATGTTCGCCATCGGCGTGAAAGTTTTTGCAGCACAATTTCCGGCTCTGCTCGCTGCCTATACGGCCTGCTTACTGGCGTATTGGATCGTCATGGCGCGCGTGGGTTTCGGCGGTTCCGGTACCACTGGATAGAGTTCGTTTTTTATGGCGGCAAGCGAAGTTCAAGAAGACTCGGGCGCTTATGTTCTGCATCACCTGACCAACCTCAGGCTGAATCTGCAGACCATGAAGTTCGATCCCGGCTATAAGGGCTTCTGGGCGCTCGATCTGGATAGCATCTTCTTCGCCATTCTGCTCGGCGTGATTTTCCTGTTCTTCTTCATCCGTGTCGCTCGCAAGGCCAACGCTGGCGTGCCGACCGGCATCGAGAATTTCATCGAGATGTGCGTCGAATTCGTGCAGGGCCAAGTGAAGGAAATTTCGCCGCACGCGAATTCGCTCGTTGCACCGCTGGGCCTGACCATTTTCGTCTGGGTGCTGCTGATGAACGTCATGGATATTCTGCCGATCGACTGGCTGCCGTACGTCGGCGAAAAAGTTTTCCATCTGCACCACCTGCGCATCGTGCCGAGTACCGATATCAACGTCACCTTCGGCCTGTCGCTATCGGTATTCGTGCTGATCTACATTTTCAACTTCGCTTACAAAGGCCCGATCGGTCTGGCGAAGGAATTTGCGACGCATCCTTTCTTCGTCAAGTCCGGCCCGATGGTCGTGCTAAACGTGCTGCTGATTCCGGTCAATATCGTGCTGCGTCTGGTTGAAGACATCGCCAAGCCGGTGTCGCTGGCGCTGCGGCTGTTTGGCAATCTCTTCGCCGGCGAACTGATTTTCGTGCTGATCGCTGTGTTCGCCAGCAATGCGTTCGATCATGGCGTCGCCGGCTTTATCGGCTTCGGCATTGGCGGCGGCTTGATCCAGCTGGCCTGGGCGATTTTCCATCTGCTCGTCATTCCGCTGCAGGCTTTCGTCTTCATGGTGCTGACGATCGTCTATCTCGCCGGCGCTTCCACCAGTCACGCTGAAGAACACTGACGTTCAAACGCACCCGCAAAATTTCACTAGATTCTAGCTACAACCAACGCCTCACCAAACGCATACCCACAGGAGCTGCTTCAATGGAATTCGCCACTCTGCTTGCACAAGTCAATAGCTCGACCGTTCTCGCGGTTGGCCTGATTCTCGGTCTCGGCGGCGCCGGCACCGCCATCGGTTTCGGCCTGCTCGGCGGCCGTCTGCTCGAAGGCGTTGCACGTCAGCCGGAACTCTCCGGCAAGCTCACCGGCACCATGTTTCTGGTCGCTGGTCTGCTCGACGCCGTGACCTTCGTCGGCATCGGTATCGGCATGTTCTTCGTGTTTGCGAATCCGTTCGCAGCCGCAGTCAAGGCAGCGACCGGCGGTTAATCACCGAATGCCGCGTCTTTCGACGGAGTTTTAGCGATGGATCCAAATGCAACGCTGATCGTCCAGAGCGTCACCTTTCTGGTGTTCGTAGCGCTGATGTGGCGCCTGGCCTGGCCGCAGATTCTCGGCGCGATGGAAGCCCGTCAGGCGAAAATTGCTGAAGGGCTTTCCGCCGCCGAACGTGGCGAAAAAGCGCTGAAAGAGGCGTCCAGCAAAAGCGAAGGCGAACTCAAGGCCGCGCGTGCGCAGGCGCAGGAAATCATCAGCGCCGCCAACAAGCAGTCGGCGCAATTGGTCGAAAAAGCCAAGGCCGATGCGGAAGCCGAAAAAGCCCGTATTCTCGCCGCGGGCCGCTCTGAAGCCGAGCGCGAAATCGCACAGGCCAAGGAAGCGTTGCGCAAGCAGGTGGGCGAACTGGCGGTGGCCGGCGCATCGAAAATTCTCAAGCGCGAAATCGACGCCAAGGCGCATGCCGACGTGCTCAGCGAACTGGCGGCACAGGTCTGATGGCCGAGCTGCGCTCACTCGCGCGTCCCTACGCCAAGGCGGTGTTCGAACTCGCGCGCGACGCGAAAACCTTGGCCGTTTGGTCGCAGACCTTGGCAACGCTTTCGATGACGGCCAGCGATGCGCAAGTCGTCGCCGAGATCGGCAACCCGCGTTTCTCGCGCAGTGATACGGCGATGCTGATCATTTCAGCGCTCGGCGAGCGACTCGATCTGCAGGCGCAGAATCTAGTGCGGCTGCTCGCAGAAAACAATCGCATCGCGCTGCTGCCGGCGATTGCCGCGGAATTTGAAGCGCTGAAAGCCGAGGCCGAAAAGCGCGTTGAAGTCGACATCACCACCGCCACCGATATCGATGCTGCGCAGAAGCAAACACTCGCCGGCGCCATCGGCAAACGCCTGTCGCGCGAAGTGGAAGTCACCTGGCACACCGACGCCAGCCTGATCGCGGGTGCGGTGATCCGCGCCGGCGATCTGGTGATCGATCATTCGGTGGTCGATGAACTCACGCAGTTGCGGCACGCACTCACCGCATAACTTACAAGCCGAACCTACATTTCGAGGATTGCCTTCAATGCAACAACTCAACCCTTCCGAGATCAGCGAGCTGATCAAGGCCCGCATCCAGAATTTCGAAGCGGCCAGCGAAGCGCGCAATACCGGCACCATCGTCAGCTTGCAGGACGGCATTGTCCGCATTCACGGCCTCAGCGATGCGCTGCAGGGCGAAATGCTCGAATTCGGCCTCGACGCCAAAGGCGAAGCGACCTTCGGCCTGGCACTCAATCTGGAGCGCGACTCGGTCGGCGCGGTGGTGCTCGGCGACTACAAACATCTGAAGGAAGGCGATACGGTGAAGACCACCGGCCGCATTCTCGAAGTGCCGGTGGGTGAAGCGCTGCTCGGCCGCGTGGTCGATGCGCTGGGTCGCCCGATCGATGGCAAAGGTCCGATCGCCGCGAGCGGCACGTCGCCGATCGAAAAAGTGGCGCCCGGCGTTATCACCCGTAAATCGGTGGATCAGCCGGTGCAAACCGGTTTGAAGTCGATCGATTCGATGGTTCCGGTCGGCCGCGGTCAGCGCGAATTGATCATCGGCGATCGTCAAACCGGCAAAACCGCTGTTGCCATCGATGCCATCATCAATCAGAAAAAAACCGGCATCAAATGCATTTACGTGGCGATCGGCCAGAAGGCCAGCTCGATCGCCAACGTCGTGCGCAAGCTCGAAGAATTCGATGCGCTGGCGCACACCATCGTCGTTGCGGCAACCGCGTCCGAAGCCGCCGCGCTGCAATTCATCGCGCCATACTCCGGCTGCACGATGGGCGAATATTTCCGCGACAAAGGCGAAGACGCACTGATCGTGTACGACGATCTTTCCAAGCAGGCTGTGGCTTATCGCCAGGTTTCGCTGCTGCTGAAACGTCCGCCGGGCCGCGAGGCTT
This sequence comes from Rhodospirillales bacterium, assembly GCA_903970615.1. Taxonomy (GTDB): domain Bacteria; phylum Pseudomonadota; class Gammaproteobacteria; order Nevskiales; family Nevskiaceae; genus Nevskia. The sequence continues at coordinate 37,502 of CAJCJH010000015.1, read as the reverse complement.
ATCCGGGCGACGTGTTTTATCTGCACTCGCGCCTGCTGGAACGCGCCGCGCGCGTCAATGCCGAGTACGTTGAAAAATTCACTGGCGGCAAAGTCAAGGGCAAGACCGGTTCGTTGACCGCGCTGCCGATCATCGAAACGCAGGCCGGCGATGTTTCCGCGTTCGTGCCGACCAACGTGATTTCGATCACCGACGGCCAGATCTTCCTCGAAACCGATCTGTTCAATGCCGGCATTCGCCCCGCGATCAACGCCGGTATTTCGGTATCGCGCGTCGGTGGCGCAGCACAGACCAAGGTCATCAAAAAGCTGGGTGGTGGCGTGCGTCTGGCGCTCGCGCAGTACCGCGAACTTGCGGCCTTCGCGCAGTTCGCTTCCGATCTCGACGAAGCCACTCGTAAACAACTGGAACGCGGTCAGCGCGTCACCGAATTGATGAAGCAGAAGCAGTACGCACCATTGTCGGTAGGCCAGATGGCAGCGACGCTGTATGCCGTCGAGAAGGGTTTCATCGACAAGATTCCGGTCGAGAAAATGCTCGATTGGGAAGCCGGCCTGCATCAGTTTCTCGGCAGCAGCTACAAGGCGCTGGTCGACAAGCTCGACAAGGGCGACTGGAACGATGGTCTCGATGCCGAGCTGAAGGCGGCGATGGAAGCTTTCGTCAAGCAGTCCGCGATTTAAGCGGCGCGATCCTTCGAGCGAGACAGACCAGTGGCCGGCGCAAAAGAAATTCGCACCAAGATCAAGAGTGTTAAAAACATTCAGAAGATCACGCGGGCGATGGAAAAAGTCGCCATGTCGAAAATGCCGAAGGCGCAAGCCCGCATGCGCGCGGCGCGGCCTTATGCCGAAAAGATTCTGCGCACGATCAGCCATCTGTCGCAGGCGAATCCGGAATACCGGCATCCGTTCATGGCGTCGCGTGAGGTCAAGCGCATCGCGTTCATCGTGGTCTCCACCGATCGTGGCATGGCGGGTGGACTCAACACCAATCTGTTCCGCGCCGTCGTGCGTGCGATTCGGGACTGGAAGAGCAAGGGCGTGGAATCCGAATATGCCGTGATCGGCAACAAGGCGGCGACATTCTTCAAGCGCGTCGGCGGCAAGGTGGTGGCGCAGGTTACGCATCTGGGCGAGCGGCCAACGGTCGATCAATTACTCGGCACGATCAAGGTCGTCACGGATGCCTATCGCGCAGGCGAAGTCGATCGCGTATTCCTGGCCTATCCGCAGTTCGTCAACACCATGACGCAGCGGCCTTCGGTGCGCCAGCTGCTGCCGGTCGAGCCGTTAGAGACAGCCAAGCTGCCGACGCATTGGGATTACATCTACGAGCCGGAAGCGGTCGATCTGCTCGATACGCTGCTGGCGCGCTATGTCGAATCGCAGGTTTATCAAGCGGTGATCGAAACTACGGCTTCCGAGCAGTCGGCGCGCATGGTGGCGATGAAGGCTTCCACCGACAACGCCGGCAAGATCATCGGCGGCTTGCAACTCGCCTACAACAAGGCGCGGCAGGCCAACATCACCAAGGAACTCGCGGAAATCGTCGGCGGCGCAGCGGCGGTTTAGCAATAGCCCGGCATTCGGGCGGCAGCACTTTAGTCAACGGATTTTGGAAGAGGATTTGCGATGAGCACCGGCCCCAATACGGCAACTGGCACTGGCAAGATTGTTCAGATCATCGGCGCGGTGGTCGACGTGGAATTTCCGCGCGATTCCATTCCGCAGATTTACGACGCGCTCAAGGTCGAAGGCGACGGCGTTTCGCTGACGCTGGAAGTGCAGCAGCAGCTCGGCGACGGCGTCGTCCGCGCGATCGCGCTGGGTTCGAGCGACGGCATGAAGCGCGGCCTCATTGCGACCAACACCGGCGCGCCGATTTCGGTGCCGGTGGGCCTTGCCACACTCGGCCGCATCATGAATGTGCTCGGCGAGCCGATCGACGAACGCGGCCCGGTGGCCTCGGAGCAGCATTGGGCGATCCATCGCGCCGCGCCGAGTTATGAAGATCAGAGCGGCTCGACCGAACTGCTCGAAACCGGCATCAAGGTAATCGATCTGTTGTGCCCGTTTGCTAAAGGCGGCAAGGTCGGTCTGTTCGGCGGTGCGGGCGTCGGCAAGACCGTCAACATGCTGGAGCTGATCAACAACATCGCTACCGAACACTCGGGATTGTCAGTATTTGCTGGTGTCGGCGAGCGTACCCGCGAGGGCAACGACTTCTATCACGAAATGTCGGAAGCCGGTGTCATCAAGCTGGACAACCTGCCGGAATCGAAAGTGGCGATGGTCTACGGCCAGATGAACGAGCCGCCGGGCAACCGTCTGCGCGTCGCGCTTTCCGGCCTGACGATGGCCGAATATTTCCGCGATGAAGGCCGCGACGTGCTGTTCTTCGTCGACAATATTTACCGCTACACGCTGGCCGGCACCGAAGTTTCCGCACTGCTCGGCCGTATGCCTTCCGCGGTCGGTTATCAGCCCACACTCGCAGAAGAAATGGGCGTGCTGCAGGAGCGCATCACCTCCACCAAGAACGGCTCGATTACCTCGATCCAGGCGGTCTACGTGCCGGCGGATGACTTGACCGATCCGTCGCCTGCGACCACGTTTGCGCATCTGGATGCAACCGTCGTGCTGTCCCGCGACATCGCCAGCTTGGGCATTTATCCGGCGGTCGATCCGCTCGATTCCACCAGCCGCCAGCTCGATCCGAACGTGCTCGGCACTGAGCATTACCAGACCGCGCGCGACGTTCAAGGTGTGTTGCAGCGCTACAAGGAATTGAAAGACATCATCGCCATCATGGGCATGGACGAGCTCAGTGAAGACGATAAGCGCGCCGTCGCCCGCGCGCGCAAAATCCAGCGCTTCCTGAGCCAGCCGTTCCATGTGGCCGAAGTGTTCACCGGCTCGCCGGGCAAGTATGTGAGCTTGAAGGAAACCATCCGCGGCTTCCGCGAGATCGTCGACGGCAAGCACGATGCGCTGCCGGAACAGGCGTTCTACATGGTCGGCGGCATCGAAGAAGCGGTCGAAAAAGCCAAGAAGCTTTAAGGCTTATTGGCTCAACGGCGCACGAGAAACTTATGGCAAGCATGCACGTCGATATCGTTTCGATCGAAGGCCAAATCCATCAGGGTGAGGCAGCGATGGTGTTTGCGCACGGCGAAATGGGCGAACTCGGCATCCTGCCGCGTCATGCGCCCTTGTTGACACGTCTGAAGCCGGGCGCGGTGCGTGTGCGCGATGCCGATGGCAGCGAACATTCGTTCTTCGTCGGTGGCGGCATTCTGGAAGTGCTGCCGCATCTGGTCACTGTGCTGGCGGATACCGCGATCCGCGCCAAGGATGTGGATGAAGCCAAAGCCGCGGCGGCGAAAGACCGCGCCGCAAAAATGATGGCGAACGCCAAGACCGAAACAGACATCGCGCGCGCCACTAACGAAATGATCCAGGCCGAGGCGCTGATCGAATTCCTCGACAAGGCGAAGAAAGGCCATACCTGACCTGAGCGCTGCTTGGCCGTCGCTTGCTCAGGCGTCGTGCGTCACCAGCATCCAGGCGCTGCGGCTGCCGGATAGCAGCAGGCCGATCATGCTGCCGAACAATGTCGACCAGAACGTCGCCGGGTCGTGATCCGGAACAATCAGCAACGCGCCGGCAAGCAGCAAGCCCGAGTTGCCGAGCATCGACAGTAAAAATCTCGATACGACCTGCCGGCTGGCGTTGCGCCATGCGGCACGCCGCAACATCGATAGCAAGCTGCGCAAAATCCGCTGTGCGCCGAGCAGGCCGGAGATGAAGATGAATGGCGCGGCACTCAGCGGCGATAGGCGTGGCGCCAGCAGCACCAGCGAGATCACCAGCACACTCAGAAAGTCGGCAAAGGTCTGCCGCGCCAGATCGCGCAGCGCAAGGTTGCCGGCCGCGCCGAGCCTGCCGTTGAACGTGAGTGCGACGAACACCAGCCCTACCAGCCCGCCGCTGACCTGCGCGAATGCGCTGAAATATCCGCTCCACTCGGCCGTCTGCTGGCCGAAGTCGCTCGCGCCGCTGGCGACGAAGCCCATTACATGAATCGGTTTGATGTCGATCAATTCAACGCGCTCATCCGTTCCGCAGCAGTTTCGCAAGCGCCACAAAAAGCGGCAAGGTTTCAAAGTGCTCAGCGCGCCGTATCATGCTGCATTAACCCCGAAGAATTTTTACGAGCCGTATCGATGAAGGTCCACGCCATCATCCTCGCCGCTGGCCAGGGCACCCGCATGAAAAGCGCGCTGCCGAAAGTGCTGCATCGCGTTGGCGGCAGGCCCATGCTCGGTCGGGTGCTCGCAGCCGCCCACGAGGCCGGTGTCGATGTGCCGCATCTGGTACTCGGGCACAGTGCCGAACAGGTTCGCGCCTGGCTCGCCGACGATGCGGCCGGCGTGCCGGTTTTTGCCAGCGGCGGCATTCGCACCGTCACTCAGCCGCAGCAGCTCGGCACCGCGCACGCGGTGTTGCAGGCCTTGCCGGAGATTCCGGACAACGCGCTGGTCGTAGTGCTGTATGGCGATGTACCGCTGGTGTCTGCGGCGACGATCCGGCAACTGATCGCCGCAGCCCAGAACGGCCTTGCGCTGGTCACGCTCGAACTGGAAGCGCCGCAGGGTTATGGCCGCATCCTGCGCGACGCCGGCGGCCGCGTCACCGGCATCGTCGAAGAAAAGGAAGCGAATTCCGAACAGCGCGCGATCCGTGAGGTCAACACCGGCCTGCTGGCTGGGCGCGCGAAACGGCTCAAGCGCTGGCTGTCGAAAGTGCGCAACGACAACCGCAAGCAGGAGTATTACCTGACCGATGTCGTCGCACTCGCCGCCAGCGATGCGGTCGAGATCGCGGTGGTCGCTGCGGATTCCGCCGGCGAAGTCGAAGGCGTCAACGATCCCGTGCAACTCGCGCACGTAGAACGGGCGCTGCAAAAACAGCAGGCCGTGCAATTGCAGCGCGAAGGGCTTTATCTGGCCGATCCGGCACGTTTCGATCTGCGCGGTGATCTGAAGATCGGCCGCGATGTGCATATCGACATCGGCTGCGTGCTCGAAGGCGCAATCGAACTCGGCGATGGTGTGGTCATCGGGCCGTATTGCTTGCTGCGTAACGTGCGCCTCGGCAAAGGCACGCGGGTTGAGGCGCATTCGGTGCTTGATGGCGCCACCGCTGGCATCGATTGCCGCATTGGCCCGTTCGCGCGTTTGCGACCTGGCGCGCAGCTGGCGGATGGCGTCTGGATCGGCAATTTTGTCGAGATCAAACAGAGCAATTTGGGCGAGGGCTCGAAGGCCGCGCATCTGGCTTATATCGGCGATGCCAGCATCGGCGAGCGCGTCAACATCGGTGCCGGCGTCATCACCTGCAACTACGATGGCGTCGATAAATATCAGACCACAATCGGCGCAGATGCCTTCATAGGCAGCGATTCACAGCTGATCGCGCCGGTTGCAATCGGCGCTGGCGCTTACGTTGCAGCCGGTTCGACCATCGTTGAGGACGTGCCGCAAAATGCGCTGGCCATCGCCCGCGCGCGCGGGCAGAAAATCGTGCCGGACTGGCGTTCGCGCAAGAAAGATCACAAAAAAGATCGCCAGTAAGACCCGTAGAAAATCCAGGAAGGTCTCGCAGCGATATAGAGTGGATGATGCAAAATCATCGCGCCTGAACTGCGTCTATGTTCAGTCAAAATTCCAATCCAACATCGACTAAGGCCCGCGTAAGTCAACCGCGCGATAATGCACGTCTGCGCGGATTGTTGCGCCTCAAAAGGAAGCTCTTGCCATGTGTGGAATCGTCGGCGCAGTTGCACAGCGCAACGTCACGCCAATCCTGATGGAAGGCCTGCGCCGGCTCGAATATCGCGGCTACGATTCCGCGGGCATTGCGGTGGTTTCTGCCGATGGCAAGCTGCATCTCGAACGTGCGGTCGGCAAGGTTGCGCAACTCGAAGCCAAGCTGTTGCTACATCCCGCGGTCGGTACCAGCGGCATTGCGCATACGCGCTGGGCAACGCACGGCGGCGTGACCGAGGCCAATGCGCATCCGCATGTTTCGCCGTCGATCGCGCAGGGCCGCCTTGCTCTGATTCACAACGGTGTGATCGAAAACTACGAAATCCTGCGTGCCGAAGTGTTGTCGCTGGGCTATGAACTTTCGTCGGCCACCGACACGGAAGTGATCGCGCATTTGATGCACCACAGCTTGATTCAGGGCGGAAACCTGCGCGAAGCGGTGCGCTCGGTGTTGCGCCGCTGCACCGGCGCGTATGCGGTCGCGGTGCTCGATGTCGACGATCCTGCGCGGCTGGTGCTCGCGCGCGTGGGTAGTCCGCTGGTGATCGGTTTAGGCATCGGCGAAATGTTCGCAGCCTCCGATGTCGCCGCACTGCTGCCGGTGACCAACCGCTTCATCTATCTCGAAGAAGGCGACTTCGCCGAGATCACGCAGGATGACGTGCAGGTTTTCGATGTCGCCGGCAACACGCTGCAACGCACCGTGCATGAGATCAGCCTGCATGACGATGCCAGCGAGAAAGGCGGCTACCGGCATTTCATGGTCAAGGAGATTTTCGAACAGCCGGCCGCGCTGATCGCCACCTTGCAGGGCCGCATCGCCGACGATCATGTGCTGCCGCAATCGCTCGGTCCGCGCGCGGAAGAGCTGCTGGCGAAAACGCAGCGCGTACACATCGTCGCCTGCGGCACCAGTTATCACGCCGGGCTGGTGGCGAAATACTGGATCGAATCGCTCGCTAAACTGCCTTGCCATGTCGAAATCGCCAGCGAATACCGGTACCGCGATGTCGTCGTGCCGCCGGGCACGTTATTCGTCACGCTCTCGCAATCCGGCGAAACCGCCGACACGCTGGCCGCCTTGCGTTCCGCGCGACCAGCGGGATATCTGGCGCTGTTGACGGTTTGCAATTCCGCGCAAAGCTCAATGGTGCGCGAATCGGATCTGGTGATGTTGACGCAGGCCGGCGCCGAGATTGGTGTCGCCTCCACCAAGGCTTTCACCACTCAACTGCTGGCTTTGCTGGTGTTTGCGACGATGTTGGCGCGGCATACCGGCCTGCTGCCCGAGCGCGAACGCGAAATCGTGCGGCAGATTCAATCCGCCGCCGGTGCAGTGGAACGCACGCTGACGATGGAGCCGGTGATCCGCAAATTGGCCGAAGCTTTCGTCGAAAAACATCACGCGCTGTTCCTTGGCCGCGGACCGATGTATCCGATCGCGCTCGAAGGCGCGCTCAAGCTCAAGGAAATTTCCTATGTGCATGCCGAAGGTTATGCCGCTGGCGAACTCAAGCATGGCCCGCTCGCGCTGATCGACGAAAACATGCCGGTAATCGTGGTCGCGCCGAACAACGAATTGCTCGACAAGCTGAAGTCGAACATTCAAGTGGTGCGCGCGCGCGGCGGCCAGCTGTTCGTCATCGCCGATCAGGCTACTGGTCTGCGCGCCGAACCCGGCACTGTCATCATCGACATGCCGCACGCCGAAGCTTTCGTCGCCCCGATCGTCTACACCGTGCCGCTGCAATTGCTGGCGTACCATGTCGCCGTGCTCAAAGGCACCGATGTCGATCAACCACGCAACCTGGCGAAATCGGTAACGGTGGAATAACCCGATTTCAGTCCAGTAGTCGGCACGACGAGTTTCGTCGAAGTGAAATCTGGCTTGGTCTTTGCAGTGCCTCTTTTGGCCTTGAATCAGCAAGCCTGAACATTCGCAAGTCGGCGAATGTCGCCGTTTCTTCCATCGATGAAATGAGGATGACTTTCCGTGAAATCTTTTTATGCAGCGATCGCGCTGGCCGCGGTGGTCATCAGCGGCAATTGCCTTGCGGACGATCTTACGCCGGCGAAGGCGGAGGAGTTGCTGCAACCGTTGATGCTGAAGAACTGCGGGGCTTACTACACCGAGCAGGGCGATCCTGAATTCGCGGACCTCGACAACAAGTACATCTGCACTTATAAGCCGAAGGTTTCGCGGGTTTCGATGGGCAGCGGCACTGCGAGTGTGGACTACACGCACGACCGTTATTTCGACAGCGCACTTTCCGCTGCGTGGCTGAAGGATTGCGCCAAGATGGAAGCGGAAGGTCCGCTTTCCTTGCTGTATAAAAAATTGAAATCGAACCTGCAGGGCTGGCTGTCCAGCGGCGGCGTCGACAAGAATTACAAGCCGGCCAAAGCTACGTTCAAGCTGACGCCGACCGGCTGGCAGGTGGATTCTGCGCCTCAAACGTAAGGCGCGTCGCTCAGCGCACCTCAGCATTGGATGCTGGCGATTGCCATACGGCAAAGGCCCGTTGGTATCGGCTGCTTGAATCCACTTGAATGCAATGGAACGTGAGATCAAAAGCCTGCTGATGCCTCAGTCCAGGCCGAGGCCATCACTCGCTGCCGAGAGCATCAGGCGATCGCATTCTTTCTTGACGACGTTGTAGCACTCGCACGAGCGAGCTTCCACGCCTGCGCGATCCACCACAGTGATGTAGCCGTTGTGGAAGCCGATCAAGCCGGCTTGTTCCAGCGCCGATGCCGCGGTGATCACGCCATCGCTATCGATGCCCAGCATGTTGCCGATCAACTTTTGCGTCATGCGCAGCTGATTCGATGGCAGTCGATCGAGGCTCATCAATAACCAGCGGCAGAATTGCTGATCGACCGAGTGATGCCGGTTGCACGCCGCGGTTTGCACCATCTGCGTAATCAGCGCATGCGCAAAATGCAGCAGCAGCAGTTGAAACTGGCCGCTGCGACCGAACTCCTGCTGCATCTGCAGCGCGCTCAGCCGATAAGCATAGCCCGCGTTCTGCACGATCGAACGGCTCAAGGTGGATTGTCCGCCCATGAATAGCGCGACGCCGATCATGCCTTCACTGCCGACCACGGCGATCTCGGCGGAAGCCTGGTTTTCCATCACATACAAAATCGAGACGATTCCCTCCACCGGGAAATACGCATGCCTGAACGGCTCACCGGCTTCGCACAGGATTTGTCCCAGCGTTAATGGCACCGCTTCGAGCTGTGCGAAAACCCTGGCCCGCTCCTCGCCACGCAGAGCAGCCAATAAGGCATTTCGTTCGGGGGATTTCGGTGCGGGCATGAGGTTCTCGCTGAGCTGTCATTTTTGTGATCGCAGATCCATCGACTCATCGGCACAAAGTCGGATGCTGCCGTGACGATTGCTGAAGCCGCCTCGTCTCGGTTGATTCAATTCAGGACTGCGTATACTCGCCGGCTGACCCTCCATCACCGCGCGCAAAGAAACAGGCGGCAACAGCCGATCGAATTCGCGCTTCACCACCGCATAACATTCGCAGCAGGTTACCTCCAGCGCTGGCCGGTTCAATACGGTGATGCGACCGCGGCTGTAGCGGATCAAGCCGCGCTCTTGCAGCTTGCCTGCGGCATCGGTCACGCCTTCGCGGCGTACGCCCAGCATGTTGGCGATCAGTTCCTGCGTCATGTTCAATTGATTGGAAGCCAGGCGATCCAGGCTCAGCAGCAGCCAGCGGCACAACTGCTGTTCGACGGTGTGATGCCGATTGCACACGGCCGTCTGCGACATCTGCGTCAGTAGCGCCTGCGTGTAGCGCAACAGGATGTTTTGAAACGAGCCGGAGCGTGCGAATTCGGTTTTCAGCAGCGAACCCTCCAGCCGGTAGGCGGCGCCCGCGCTTTGCACCACCGCGCGGCTCGGCGTAGTTTCGCCGCCCATGAACAGCGCAATGCCGATCATGCCTTCATTGCCGACGATGGCAATTTCCGCCGAGGCGCCGTTTTCCATGACATACAGCAGGGAAACGATACAGTCGGTCGGAAAATAAACGTATTTCAAAACATTGCCGGATTCGTACAGCACATGCCCCAAGGGCATGACGACCAGTTCAAGGCTTGGGAATACGCGATCACGCACGTCTGTGGGAAGCGCCCGGAATAAATGATTTTGGTCCAGCTGGCTGACGTCGAGCATATTCTCGCGCAACGATACGCTGATCGTCCCGCCGCGTATGTGCGCTTTCGCACTTATGACGAAATACTTGCGATTCCCGCCAGGCTTCTGCGCTGGGCTGGATCTGCGGAAGTTCTGACATCCATTCATTGTCGATGCGGTAATGGCAGCGGTGATCACAAATCTATTCCCGCCATTCGACCCAAAATCACTTCAAAAAAGCGCGCTTTTATGTGTGATACCGCACTGAATGGCAGATGCCGCTTGGTTAACCTGCCATCTGGTTTCTCCCTGAACCAGGAAGCGGCTCCCGATCCTGTTGAACCAACCGAGTTTCGTCACTCGCTTAGTTCAAAAAGAAACCCCTTGGCCCGCTACGGCGGGCTTTTTTTTATTCAAGGCCGGCTGCGCTATCGGCGGCTGCCCGCACGCATGATGCAAATAATGCGGTTAGTAACGCGGCTCAAGCTATGTGTGATGCCGCACAGAAAACCGAATCATCATTGCCTACCATTCTGGGAATAAAGGTTTATCCGCGCAGTTATCCCCGAAACTGAAGGCTGGGTCCCGACCTGCCAAGCCACGCGGACGAGACCGTGGCTCTCCCCACATTCGATTGTGAGGGAGGGTTTTTTGATGATGCCGTTGATAAAACTTTTGACGAAGAAGTCGTGCCGGTTTGCGACAAAAAAACCAGCCTAAGCGTGTTACCGAACAGAATCGTGCGGCGAGATCGTTTTAAGTTCTAGCGGTCAGTCCGCCCAACCATTCTCGAGAATGTGCCGGCTGCAAGGAGAAGCAGTGATTCAACCTCAAGCGGATTGGGAATTCGCGGTTACGGCAACGCCGTCGGGATACTTATTGATTACGCCGCCGCGCACGGCGTTCATACAAACCAGCGAATCGGGTATCGATTTCTCCAATGCTTCCGGTGCGGCGCTCACCGATTCCGATGCGCCGCATCCAATTGCACTACCTTGGACGTTATTCGCCGTATCGACGCTCTTGACGATACGCGCATTCCTGCAGCGCGCGCCCAGGCGCCGCTCGCAAACCACAGGCGCAACCCATGTCTAGTCCGGTTCAGCAGATCAAACCCGACATTCAAACCGCGGAAATCGATCATTCCGAGCAGGAGCAGATTCTCGCCGGCGTGATGCACGACATCCGAACGCCGCTGCAGATCATTGCGATGAGCACCGAGCTGATTGCCACCACCAGCGGTTTATCCGACAGCGGGGTGCTGGCCCTCAGCAGAATGCGCCGGGCGATGGATCGCATCGTCGATATGCTCGACGCAGTAATCGAATCCTCCGGCAAAAAAACGCGCCCGACGCTGCCGCGTCCGCGCGCGGTTGCCGTCGATGCCTTGCTCGATAACGCAGTCTCGATGATGCGCCCGATCGCTGAAAGCAAAGACATCCGGCTCGTCACCGAAAGCGCGTCGCTGCTGGGCTTCCTGGATGTCGACTACATGGGCTTGATGAGGGTTTTTTCCAACCTGATTGATAACGCCATCAAGTTTTCGCCGGTGGGTTCCGAGGTCAAACTGCTTGCGTCCCGCGAGCGCGCGAACATTTATTTTGCGGTGCTCGATCAGGGTTCCGGAATTGCGCCGGACCATCTGCCTCGAATCTTCGAGCGCTGCTGGCAGGCCCGGCCCGGCGAAAGCGGTGGCCTTGGGCTGGGCTTGGCGATCGTCAAGGAAATCGTCGAAATCAATGGCGGCACGGTCGGCGCGCGCAGCACGCCCGGCCGCGGTAGCGAAATCTGGTTTACGATTCCAGCACCCTGAAAAACGCGCCTTGAAAGCGGCGTCGAAAGCCGGCGGAAACCGCTGGCGCGATTCTGGCGACTATAATTTCGCAGGCATCCTGATCCTCCGAAGTTTCGTATCGCCCTTGCTGGTCCATGCGAATGGGGCCAGACCATCAGCGCCGATGTGGCCGCCCATTCGCACACCCGGAATTGTGAGATTCAAAAATGTCGACAGCCACGAAAAGTCTGCTTTGCCTGGTGTTCGCTGCGAGCAGCTTCGACAGCCTTGCGGTCACGCCAGCCGCGCCTCCGCCGGCAGCCGCAGCGCAGCCGGCAGCGCCGGGCACCACATTGAAGTTGACGTTCACGACCTACAACCGCCTGGTTGATCAGCCCGAGGACGAGGTAATCGTCAAGCCGGATCTGCATTGCCAGGTTCATTCCATCCGTTATGGCAGCCGCTGGATTCTGGAAATTTCCGGCACGGGACATTGGGACGGCAACCAGTTCATCTGTGTCGGGCCGGACGTTACCGACTTCAGCCGGAGTTTCTCGATTCGTTTCCCCGGCGGCGCTGCGGGCGTGTTTCCGAAAGTGGGAACGGTCAGCAGCTACGGTCTGGACCAGCATTTGTGCGGCCCGGTTGAAGTGGGCGCCGAAGGCTGCCGCGACAGCGATCTCAAATCGATCAAGGTCGAAGCACAGTAGAAGCGCCGACCGGGCGTCGATCAACCATCGATCAGGAATGCGCGTTTGCTTTTTTGCCTGCGTCTTTCGCTGCAGCTTGCCGACGAAATTTTGTATAAAGTCGTAGCCGATCAGGATTGAATCGGAAGCCATTTGGCAAGGAGATAGCCGTTGCGATTTTTAGTCTGGGTCATCGCGTTGAGCTGCGCAGGATGCGCCAGTTACCGCACACCTGGCGGGCCGGCACAGCTCGCGGACATCAATCCCGCCGAACGCGCAGGCGCTGGAACGCTGAAGCCTTCACCGCATTTTCCGGCCACGATCGCCCTGGTGCAGGTGCAGGCGCCGCATTACGAATCCTACTCGTCGAGGGGTTTTGGCGAGGGCCGTTTCAGCATTGTCACGCCGTCGGAATCCGCTGAAAACGCGCAGCTGAAAATCTTTGCAAACTGGCCTTCGGTGGCAGACGCGGTGCCGCTGGATATTTCGCTGTTGCCGGCAAAGCTGGTGTCGCTGGATGACCTGCGTCTGACCGCCGCGAAATTGCAAGCCGATGTTCTGCTGGTCTACACCCTCGATACTTCGCTGGAGCTCCAGAATAAAGCGGTGCTGCCGCTGACCTCGGTTCCGCTGAGCGGCGCGCCGGCTCAGGGCGCGAATATCGAATCCACCGCGTCGGCCGTATTCATTGATGTTCGCAGCGGCTTCACCTATGGCGCTTCGGACGCCACCGCCAAGGTTTCCGATCTTCAGTCGGCTTGGGGTTCCAGCGCGGCGCTCGACAAAAAACGGCTGGAGGCGGAGCAGCAGGCGTTCAACGAGCTGGCGATGAAGGCGGAAAAAATCTGGGCCGAGCTGGCGCAGCAGTATCAATAATTTCGCACGAACTGCCCGCGAGCGGCACAGAGGTGATTCGGGAATCGACCACGTCAGTGCTGTGTGAATGCCTGCCCGATTTGCGACAGACCACAGGACGAAAGTCCGCGAGTCTGCTGCGAACCCAGCGCACCGGGAATCCAATCCGCTACGAACTTAATCTGCAAATATCGATCAAAGCTGGTCATAAAGTTGCCTGAAAGAACCTCGATCATCCTCATGGTATTGCGCTGGCGTCATCTGTTCTTGTGGGCGGCACTGATTCTGTTCGACGCCGCGCATGCGGCCCCGGCGCCGTTCGATCTGATCGGCCCGGACCTGCGCGTCGTCGTCACCCGCGGCTCGCAAATCCTGCCGGCTTCCGAAGTGCCGAATCTCGCCGTCGGCGATCAATTGTGGATCAAGGCCGATTTCCCGGCCACGCAATCGGCGAATTATTTGATGGTCGCCGCGTTCCTCAGCGGCTCGACCAATCCACCGCCGGAAAACTGGTTTTTCCCCTGCAAAACCTGGACGGGCAAGTGCGCGCGCGACGGACTCACCGTCACCGTGCCGCCCGGCGCGCAACAGGTGCTGGTGTTTCTGGCGCCCGAAACCAGTGGTGATTTCCGCACGCTGGTCGACGCCGTGCGCGGACGTCCCGGCGCGTTCGTGCGGACCTCGCAGGATTTGAATCAGGCCGCGCTGGATCGCTCGCGTCTGGATCGTTATCTGTCGACGATCCATCAGCTCGATCAAACCGAGCCTTACAAGATCAAGGATGTCGCACCGCTGCTGGCGCGCAGCCTGGCGATCAAAGTAGATGAAAAATGCCTGGATCGTCTCCCCGAACTGCAAGCGCCTTGCCTGATGCAAGGTCAGGAATCGTTGATCCTTAACGATGGCCACAGCACCTCCATCGTGCAGGCGCTCACGTCCGGTCCGGGTGCCGATCTGGTGATGGAAGCCAGTTCCACGCCGCAGCTCGGCTTCGGCTATTACAGCCCTTACATTGCATCGGTGGTAGATATCGCGCGCATTCTGGATTCCTTCCGCACCGCGCAATATCAGTACATCCCCGCGCTCGCGTCGCAGCAGGGCGACAAGCTTGCGTTGAAGCTGAATGCGCCGCCGTCGTTCCATGATCCAAAATCGGTATTGGTGGCCTCATTACCCGCCGTCGAGCAGCCGCAATTGCCGCCGATGCACGCCGTGGACCCCAATGAAATCTACTGTGCAAGCCGATCGACACTGATCTTGCCGGTCGAAGGCGCACCGCTGGTATTCGCCACCGACTATGCGCACGACTTGACCCTGAGCTTGACCGGCAACGATGGCAAGACCATCGATCTGCCCGCCAAGCCCGATGCCGCGCAGGGCGGTTATGTGGTCGATACCACCGGTCTGAAAACGCTCAATCTGGGCGAGACGGTACGCGGCTCGCTGCAAGGTCATTGGGGTTTTGCGCCGTATCAAGGCCCGGGTTTTCAGTTGAGGAATGCGCATGCCAAAAGCTGGTCACTGGCGCCCGGCGACGAAGATGCCTTGATCGTCGGCCGGCAGGATACGGTGCATCTGCAGGCCGATAGTGTGAGTTGCGTCGACAGCATCATGCTGAAAGATCCGGCCGGCAAGGAACTCAAGGCCGAGTGGAAAAAAGTCAAACCGGACGAAGTCGAAGTGAAGCTGCCACTGCAGGAAACGCAGCCCGGCGCGATGACGCTGCTGGTCACCCAGTACGGTGCGAGTCAGGCTTCGCCGATTCCGTTGCAGGCATTTTCCGATGCCGCGCATATCGACAGCTTCGCTATTCACGCGGGCGATCTGCAGGGCAGCTTGAAAGGCAGCCGCCTCGATCTGGTCGCCAACCTGACGATCGGCAATGCCAGCTTCGTACCCGCCGATCTTTCCAGTCAGCATGGCAATGATGAACTGTTGATGGTCGCGCAGGATGCGCAGGCGGCGATGGCACTCAAGCCCGATCGTTCGGTGGCGGCGAAGGCAACTTTGAAGGATGGACGCGCACTGAAATTCACCACCGCCGTGGATGCGCCGCGCCCGCGCGTAAGCCTGATCGGCAAAAGCGTGCAAGCCTCGCGCGCCAGCGGCGACAGCAATATCCAGCTAGTGAATCAGGACGAATTGCCGCAAGACTCCAAGCTCACATTCTCGGTGCGCGCGCAGTCGCCCGCAGCTTTCGCGCACGACGAAACGCTGGAAGTAGCCACCGTTGACGGCGCTTTTTCGACCACGCTCAGCTTGAGCAATGGCGCCATCACGCTAGCGGATGCGAAGGTTGCCATCGCCACGCTCGACCCCGCCAAGGCGTTCGGAACTTCGGCCTTTGGCCCGCTGCAATTCCGCGCCGTGGAAAATCAGGTGACGGGCGACTGGCAGCCACTGGCTTCGCTGGTGCGTCTGCCGGTGTTGAAGGAGCTCAAATGTCCGGCCACGCCGGATCTCGCCTGCAAGCTTTCCGGTGCCGGCTTGTTCCTGCTCGATTCGGTTTCCAGCGATGCGCAGTTCGCGCATCCTTCGCAGGTTCCGGACGGCTTCCCCGGCTATACGCTATTGGTGCCGAGACCGGCGAACGGCCAGCTTTACGTGAAGCTGCGCGACGATCCCTCGGTGGCGAATTCCGTCTCGCTCACGGTGCAACAGTTACCACCAACGCCGGATGAAATCGCGCGAGCAACCGCGGCGGCTGCGGCCAAGCCGGACGATCCGAAACCGGCACCGGCACCCGCACCCGCTCCAGCGACAGTGACTGATCCTGCGGCAAGTACCCATCCGGTTTTGTCGTCACCCAATCCAGCGACAGCGGCTACGCCTGCCGCTGAAAACGATCCCTCAACGCATTGAACTTTCGCCTCTGTTCTTTGCTGAAGCGTGCGTCGAAACCAGCGCGCAGCAAATTTCCACAGCGGCGTTTTGCTGCGCGTCAAACCCGAAACGTAATTCGTGGTTGATTTTTCGGCTTACTTCCACCACGGATAAAATGCCGGCATTTCGCTGGCCTGCCCGCTGAATTGCGGATCGCGTTTTTCGAGAAAGGCCTTCACGCCTTCCTTGCCGTCGCCGATGCTGGTGTAGAACATCGCCAGCGTGTCGACCCGATGCGCTTCCAGCGGATGCGGCTGCGCGCTGTTGCGATACATCATCTGGCGGGTCAGCGCGATGCCCACGGCGGAGCGTTTGCGGGTGAATTTATGCGCCAGTTGGTAGGCTTCTTCGAGCAGTTTTTCCGGTGCGTAGACGGCTTTTACCAAGCCGCCGGCCTTGGCCTCGTCGGCGCTGAGAATGTCCGCGCTATAAGTCCATTCGAGCGCTTGCTGAATGCCGACGATGCGCGGTAGAAACCAGCTGGAACAAGCTTCTGGAACGATTCCGAGCCGGCCGAAGACAAAACCGATCTTGGCTTTTTCGGAGGCCAGACGGATATCCATCGCCAAAGTCATCGTCGCACCGATGCCGACTGCGGGACCATTGATCGCCGCGATCACCGGCTTGGTGCAATCGTAGATCGCCAGCGTGACGCGGCCGCCGGTGTCGCGCACGCCTGCAAAAATTTCCGGATCATCGAGGCGCTCGTGCAGATCCTGCAGCGTCGGTTGCTGGCTTTCGTCGAGGCCAAACACATTGCCTTCGACGGCCAGGTCCATGCCCGCGCAAAACGCGCGGCCGGCGCCGGTCACCACGATCGCGCGCACCGCATCGTCGCCGCTGGCGCGGGCAAACGCATCGATCAGTTCATTCGCCATCGTGACCGTGAAAGCATTGAGGAATTCGGGGCGATTCAGCGTAAGTGTGAGCACGCCATCGGCAACTTTGCAGTCGAGAGTCTGGTAGTTCATTGGATCGGGCGATAAGGATTTTTTAAGCGGAGCGAGACGAAATTTTCGAGTGCGAATCGTAGGCGAAATCGGTTCGCTTGGCAGATCGAAGACGATTGTTTTTTGGCGTTGAGGCGATTGAGCGATTGCCCAAGGATTTTTCAAAAAGTCGATGGTTTGTTGAAAAGGGTTTTTGAAAAATCTTCGAGGTTGACCGCTCGAATGGCCTTTCGATTACGACTTGCGCCGCGAAAACTGATCTAATTCACTTATCAATCTGTTCCAAACCTGCTTGAAGTTCATCGATGGGATTTTCCCGACTGCCACCACTGAATGCGCTGCGTGCCTTTGAGGCGGTGGCGCGGCATCGCAGTTTCCGCAAAGCGGCCGAGGAATTGTTCGTCACGCCCGCCGCGGTAACGCATCAGATCAAAGCGCTGGAAAAACAGCTGGGCCTGCCGCTGTTCGAGCGCCTCAGTCGCCGTATCGAATTGACCAACGCCGCCCAAGCGGCGCTGCCCTTGTTCCAGCAGGGTTTTGAAGCGCTGGCTGCAGGAGTTTCGGAACTGCGCAGCTTTGGGCAAGTGCCGCGTTTGACGGTGGGCGCAACGCCGACATTCGTCTCGCGCTGGCTGATGCCGCGCTTGCAGCGCTTCATGTCGCGGCATCCGGGCATCGACGTAAGGATCGTCGCCAGCGGGCAGATCATCAACACCACGCATCGCGCCATGCGATCGGAAGATGCCGGCAGCGATGAACTGGATACCGATATCGACATCCGTTTCACCAGCGATCATCTGCCCGGCCAATCGGTCGATCTCCTGTTCACGGTGGATGTCATGCCGATGTGCCACCCGCGCTTGATCGAAGGGCCACCAGCCTTGCGCGAGCCGGCCGATTTGAAGTATCAAACGCTGCTGCACGGCGATGGCCGCTTTGCCGACCGCAATCAGTCCGCCTGGGCGCGCTGGCTGCGGCGCGCCGGTGTCAACGGTGTCGATGCGCGTCGTGGCTTGCAGCTTGATCACTCTACCCACGCGCTGGAAGCAGCGGCCGATGGACTTGGCGTAACCCTGGCTTCGCCGCTGCTGGCGGCTGCGGAGTTATCGTCGGGCCGCGTCGTCATCGCGTTTCCGCAGACGCTGCCGCTGGACAATGCTTATTACATTATCATCGGCGACAACGCCGCGCAGCGCGCCGAAGTTGCGGCATTCCGCCAGTGGTTGCTGGAAGAAGCCAGCCAAAGCGTCAGC
Organism: Rhodospirillales bacterium; assembly: GCA_903970615.1. Classification (GTDB taxonomy): domain Bacteria; phylum Pseudomonadota; class Gammaproteobacteria; order Nevskiales; family Nevskiaceae; genus Nevskia. Next base: position 19,112 of record CAJCJH010000015.1, on the reverse strand, counting down.
AGCGCTACTCCAACGCCAGCTCAGTTGGCTTGATAGGCTGCCGGCTCGTAGGCTATCGCTCAAAAAAAAGGCCACTCTTTTGGAGCGGCCTGAAAGATCCCGGTGCGGGATCTGGAGGAGACATTGAGAATAGATTAGGGAGCTTGCTGCGGCGCAACAATTGATTTTTTCTGCTCCATATAGTTAGAAAAACTAAACAAAACCAGTTGAAAATCCTAAACTGAAGGCTTCGTTGCAGCATTGTGAAAAGGCAGTGGAAGGATTCCTCACGCTAATCGATCACGCTTGGACTGATTAAGCCTCCGCGTTATCGCAGCCTCGTCCGGCGCTCAGGCCGATTTTCAAAACCAGCGCCTCAATCCGGTTCGATTTTTGCAGGCATTGCTTTCGAGGTCAGAGAGCTTCAGTCGGCCTCGTGCGGGAGCATCCGCCCGTTCAGTCTGGCCGTTCTTCATCAGACCATCCTCAGCTCGAAGGCCCGGTAAATGTCCACCCCTTTCGAAACGCCCGCGCAACCGATGCTCTACGACAGAGCTTCGCTGCTGCGGACGCTGCCGTTGTCGATCCTATCGATGAAAAGACTCGTGGCAAAAAGGCGGCCGCCGCCGCTCATCAGCGGAACGCTGCTGGCGGTCCTTTTGCATGCGCTGCTGTTCGCCTTGCTGATGCTGAAGCTGACTCACGCGCCCACGCCGCGCGCCGAACCGCGCAGGCTGACCATCATCGAATTGCAGCCGCAATTGAAAGCGCCGGCCGCTGCGCTATTGCCATCGCCGCCGCCACCGCCGCCGAAACAGATCGCTAGCCACAAACCCGCGCCCAAGAGAATCACACCGCCGCCGTTGCTGCATCCTTCCGACAAATTGATTGCGACGATCCCGCCGCCGGCACCGCCGAAGCCTGTAATCGCGCCGGTCAAGCCTTTGACGCCGCCGCTGCCGACCGCTGCCGCCGCGCCGCCGACACCCGCCGCGCCACCGGTCACCGCCAGTTCGGGTCATGTGTCGCCGATTCCTTTCGAGTATCTGATGGAAGTCGCAACGACCATCGATATGTACCGCATCTACCCGATGAGTGCGAAGGATGCGCATCAGCAAGGCGCGCCGGTGATCGACATCTATCTGCGCCGCGATGGAACGGTGATCCGAGCTTCGCTGCGGCAAAGTTGTGGCTACAAAATACTGGACGACGCGGCCGTTGCCGAGATTCTCCGCATCGGAAAATTCCCGCCGCTCCCGAGCGAATATGCGCCCGGTGATTCAAGCTTCGCGATTTATCAGCCGGTGAATTTCAAGCTGGCCAGCAAAGGCTTTTTCTAGCGCGACTCCAATCAAGGCCTGATTCGAATTTCGCTCGAAAATCAGAAGTTTTTCAACGCTTCGTTTTGCCCAGCGCTACCAGCCGCTGCGCATGCGGAATCAACGATTGACTGGATTCGGTGAGCAGCCGGCTCGCCTCGGCGAAACTTTCATGCGCCAACCCCAACTGCTTGCCGGTTTTTTCAAATACTTGCAATAACGGCGTTAGCGCTTCCAGAACTTTATCGCCTGCTGCGCTGATTTCCGCTGCCTGCTGACGCACCAGATCGCGCGCCCAGAGCCGTTCGACGACCGATAGCAAAGCGATCAACGTGTTCGGCGAAGCCAGCGCCACCTTGTGCTCGAAGGCTTCGGCCTGCAAGCCAGGTTCGGTGCCGAGTGCGGCGGAGAGCGCGGCTTCTATCGGCACGAAAGCGATGGTGATTTCCAGCGCGCTTTCACCGGCGAGTTTGGGATAATTTTTGGCCGCCAGCTGGACGATGTGCTGCTTCACGCTCTGCGCATGACGTTGCAAGGCATCTTCGTGTACGGCGGGTGTGCCGGCGTTCATTGCCTGCTGCCAGGCGTCGAGGCTGAGGCTGCAATCGATCACGATCTTGCGATCATCCGGTAGTGTAATCAGCACATCCGGTAAGGTATTTTTTTCGCCGACGCGGTTGCGCAGGTAATGCTGCCCTTCGATCAGGCCAGAACTGCTGAGAACATTTTCCAGCATCAAATCGCCCCAATCGCTGCGTACCTTGGACGCGCCTTTCAGCACATCAGTGAGCGCGGCGGCACGATCGGCAACGTGCTGGTTGAGATTTTTCAGTTCCTTAACGGCGCTGAACAGCGTGGCCCGTTCCTGCGTTTCCTCATCGTGAACAAGTTCGAGTCGCTGACGGAATTCGCCCAGCTTTTCGGCATACGGCTGCAACAGCTTTTCGATGTCGGCGCGCGACTGCTCGGTCGTGAAATTCAGCTTTTCTTCGAGCGCGCGCGTGCGTTCGTCGAAAACTTTTCCGGCCATGTCGGTGAACAATCCGGATAGCCGGTTTTGCGCTTCGGCGAGGAATTGCTTCATCTCCGCATTGGCACGTTCGGCGTGCTCCAATTGCGCAGCGGCTTGCGCCAGCGCTTCGGTCTTGCTGCGCAGTTGTCCCTGTAATTGCACGACTTCAGACTGCAAGGCATCTTCGGCGACACGCCGCTGCCGCTCTTTCGCCGCGAGTTCCCGTTCCAGCGTTTCGACGCGCGCGGTCAACCGGCCATTGTCGGTGCCGAGACCTCGCGCGGCGGCGCGCTCGATCTTCAAATCCTCGACCAGCCGGTTGTGTTCGCGGCCAAACGCTTCAATCTCCGCCGGATAAGCCGGACGATTCGCCAGCAGCCGCGCGATCGCAAAATACAGCAGCGCGAGCGCGGCCAGTGTCACCACCACGAAGACTACGATCTCCATACACTTCCACCTTCCAGACCAAGCGTTAAAATACGCGAGCGCTTGCCGCCGCGGGTTTGTCGGTTAACATAGCGTATCGGTTTGGCGCTGTATTTCCGGCTTCGGATCGAAAATCGGCGATGCGGGATTCGCAGATGATCGAACCGGCCGGAATGAAAGTTTAGCTTCGCTTCAATGCCAAAGGATTGATCTTCCGCAATCTTCAACGCAAGCTTCAGCGGCTCAAAAATCTTTTGCGTCTCGCAAAAGCAGCCGCGGAAATTGCACGAGGCGGGGCTTTGAAGTTGAGCCTCGCAGTGTCGCAGTGGTTAGGCGCATCGACATCCCCATCAATATCTGAATTCCAAACCGCCCTGGAGGGCACATGACCAAAGCAGAACTCATCAAGCACCTCGCAGATACCTGCGATATCACCGGCACCGTTGCCGACGCCGTGCTCAGCGAACTGGCCGTTGCGGTTCGCAAGGACCTGATCGCCGGCGGCGAAATTTCCCTGCCGGAAATTGGCAAGTTCAAGGTTGCCCACACCGCCGCTCGCAGCGGCCGCAATCCTTCCACTGGCGCGACGATTCAGATCGCCGCCGCGAAGAAGGTCAAGTTCGTGCCGGCGAAAGCCCTGAAAGACAGCCTCAACAGCTAAGCGGATCGACCGCCGGCTTTGAACGCTTGATAAGGCCGCCTCGATCGAGGCGGTTTTTTTTACGCGGCCAGGCAATTTTCTCGCTGCGTGGCGAGTTAAAGATAAGGCGAAAACAGCCAGCAAAGCGCATCGCGCAGGCGTGCCGCGAACGAGCGTTTTTCGATCTGCGCGCGATCGACTTCGCGGGAAGCCGCACGCACGCTGGCAAAATGTTCGCCCAGCTGGGCGACCAGATCGGTATCGATCGATTCAAGCACCAATTCGAAATTGAGCCGCAGGCTGCGATTATCGAGATTCGCCGAGCCAAGCTGCAGATAGCGATCGTCGATGAGAAAAAGTTTGGTGTGCGCAAAGGGCGGCGGCCGAAAAAAAATCCGCACATGCCGCTGCAGCAGGGCGATGAAATAATTGCGCGAAGCCCAGTTGATCCAAGGCTGATCGCTTTGCGCCGGCAGCACGATGCTCACATCGACACCGCGCAGCGCAGCCGATTGCAGCGCTGCAACCAGCGCCGGATTCGGAATGAAATAGGGCGTCATGATCCAGACGCGATGATGCGCAGCCGCAAGCGCGCCGAGCAGCACCATCAACAATTTGTCGAGATCTTCATTCGGACCATCGGTGATCACGCGCGCTGCAACATTGCCCGATGTCGCGGCAATTTCAGCCGGTGCCGGCAGTTCTTCGCGGGTGACGAAGCGCCAATCCTGATTGAACACCTCGACCATCTGCGCCACTACCGGGCCTTCGATGCGGAAATGAATGTCCTGCACGCGCGGGCCTTCGGGCCGCTGCATCAGATGATGATCCGCGATATTCATGCCGCCGGTGAACGCGAGTTGTTGATCGATCAACAGCAGCTTGCGATGGTTGCGCAGATTCGCATGCAGCATCGGCGGAAACCAGCGCAGCGGCAGAAACAATTGCGGCTGCAGGCCATGCTTGCGCAGCAGGCTGCTGGCGCGCGGCAGGTAATAAATATCCGCCACGCCATCCAGCAGTACATGCACTTCAACGCCGCGCGCCTGTGCTGCCGCCAGCGCCGCGGCGAACTGCTCGCCGATTTCTCCGCGACGATAAATGTAGGTCGCCAGATCGATACGCCGCTTTGCCGAGGCGATCGCGGCCAGCATCGCCGGATAGGCGGCTTCGCCATTGTGCAGCGGCGTAATGGCATTGCCGAAGGTCAATTCGCGGCCGGTCATGGCTTGGCCGATGCGCACCAGTTCCAGTAGGCGCTCGTTATCGGTTGAATCGGATTTCAGTTGCGCCGGCAGCTCGCGCAAGGCGGTTGGCGTGAGCGAGGGCGCGAAGCCCACCCGCCGCCGCGCCAGTGTGTGAATGCGGTTGATGCCGAAGATCAAATACAGTGCCGCGCCCGCCAGCGGAAACAACCAGCACACCGCGATCCAGCCCCAGGCCGCACGCGGATCACGCTTGGTCAACAGCGCATGCAGCGCCGTCGGCGTGGCGATCAGCAAGTGCGCTGCGATCGTCAGATTTCGGAGATTGAGAATATGCGGCATCGATCAGTGCTTGCGGAATGGCGCCAGCGGGCCCGGCGTGCTGGATCAAAGCGTAGCTTGCGCGCGTTCATCGCGTCAGCGCGTGCAAAGCTGGCGAAAGCCGGTGCTGCGATTCAAGCGGTGCCATCCAATCGTTACCACGATGGAGTGACTATACTTTTGCGCTGAATGATTTCTTTGAATGGCCGATCGAAAGATCTCAGATGCCAGTGAGAATCAAGCAGATTTTTCGCCTTGAGTCGCCCCCAACGCCACGCTGGATGTGGCTTAAAATCCTTCAGCAAATTCGTTGCGATCGCTGCAACCCAACATCACGAGCAAACCGTTTTGAGCGCAAGCACTCTGAGTCAGCTTTTCCGCGAACACTTTTTCGATGCGCCGGAAAAATTGCAGCGCTACGAAATTCCGGAGCGCGGAACGCCCGGCAAGGCGCTGGCGCTGCTGGTGCCGGAATGCGAAGCCGAAGTGGGCGACATGCTGCGTGCCTGCAACGAATTACAGCAGCCGCTGGTGATCAGCGCCGGGCGCACCGGTCTGGTTGAAGCACAAAGGCCGCAGGGCGAGGTGGTGCTTTCGCTGGAGCGGCTGACGCAGCCGTTGAAGTTTACACTGGCGGATGGTCGTGCTTTGCAGTTCGATCGCCCGGGCGACGCCAATCAACACCGCGATCAACTGTTGAACTGGTGGCTCGGCCAGCCTGAATCACAGCTCGATAAAAGCGCCGCACTCGCGGGTGCCACCATCACGGTCGAAGCGGGCATGGCGGTCGATGTCCTCAACGATCTGCTGGCGCCAATCGGTCTGGTCTGGCCAATGGAAATGGGCTCATCGAGCGCGGCAAGTGTCGGTGCCTGCGTCGCCAATGGATCGGCCGGCGCCAATGCAGTGTGCTATGGCACGGCGGCACGTTTATGCACGGCGGCATGGGGTTTCTGGGGTAACGGCGCTGCCGCTGGACCCTGCGCTGCGCCGCCTTGGGATCGGCCCGATCCGGAAACTTTGGCGATCGATTCCGCCAGCGTGCAGCCGGCTTGGGGACTGGTCGGCAGCCAAGGCGTGCTTGGCGTGATCACGCGCGTGCAGCTGCGCACGTATCCGGTTCCAGTGCAGCGCGAGGCGGTGCTGTTGCCGGTGGCGGACATGCCGGCGGCGATGAAAATATTCGAAGCCGCGCGCGAGCGTTTTCCGGGCGATGTCGAGGAGTTCGAATTTATCGGCTGGCCGGCGATCGAGCTGGTGCGCGAACATCAGGGCGCTGCATTCCGCTGGCCGTTCGAGGGTGAGCCTTTGGCCTCGCCTTATTTCGTGCTGCTGCAAATCAAATCGCAGCGCAGCGCGGAACACGATGCAGCCGATGGCGATGATCTCGCCAGCCAGCTTTATGAGTTCGTCAGCGAAACCTTGCAGTGGCCGGCGCAGCAGATTGGCTATGCGCCGCTGCCGGTTTTGAAGAAGCTGCGGCATTCGATCACCGAATCCAGCAATGCGCGGATGCGCAAACTCGGCGGCGGCCGGCTCGCCTTCGATACGGCTGCGCCGGTGCATGTGTTTGGAGACTATCTCTCGGCGCTGCAACGCGAGCTGCTGGCGCAATGGCCGCAGCTGGAATTCGTCGCATTCGGTCATGCCGGCGTTGGTGGTGCGCACCTGCATTTGCTCGGCACGAAGGAACAACCGGTTGCCAGTCATGCGGCGGCGTTAACGGCTTGCGTGTTCGATGTCACCGAAAAATTCGGCGGCACCTTCAGCGCCGAACATGGCGTCGGCTCCAAGTGGGCGCAGGAATTTCAGCAGCGTGCGCCGGCCGAAATCCGTAACCGCTTGACTGCGGCGAAGCGCCTACGCGATCCACTGCACATTCTGAATCGCCATTCTTTTGGCCTGCACTGAAAGCTGGACTTTGTCAGAAAGCTTCTGAACGCCAGCAAATACTCATGCTTCTTGGAGCCGCCGGCATTGTTTACCGCAAGCGTTTGCAGGCAGCAGGTGCCGTCCCTGGCATTGCTCTCCTTTGACCTTCGACGTTCGTCTCGTCGACCCCGAATGCTGTTTGGCGTGGCGCGTGTGGTCGTGTGAACCTCTGATGATTCCGCGATTCAGATGCACGCGCGCCGCTACTGCTGCGATTTACGACTGGCGATGAAGCCGCAAGTTCCAGAATCCGCAATCACTGCACAAAGCCGAGCGCACGCTCGATGACAGCCTTTTTATTACTGGTGTTGTGCCTCGCACTCGGCGCGCTGATGGCGCGTACGCTGCGGCTTCCGCAAGGCTTGGCGCCGTCGATCAACTTCTGGGTTTTGTATGTCGCGCTGCCGGCTCTGGTGCTGGATCAGATTCCGCAATTGCACATTGATGCGACGCTCGCATTTCCGGCGCTGGCGCCGCTGATTCCGATCGGCGGCGCGCTGCTGCTGTTTCCGCTGCTGGGCCGCGCATTCGGCTGGTCGCGCGGCAGCGTCGGCGCCCTGATTCTCACCTGCGGGCTGGGCAACACCGCGTTCATGGGGCTGGCGATGGTCGAAGCGCTGCTCGGCCACGCAGCACTCGGCCCGGCCTTGATCGCAGACCAGCTCGGCACATTTTTATCGCTATCAACGATCGGCGTTTCAGTGGCTGCGATCTACAGCGGCGATACACTTCGTCCGGCGGAAATCGGTCGGCGCATTCTGCGATTCCCGCCATTTCTTGCGCTGATCGCGGCATTCGCCATACGCTGGCTTGGCGGCTGGCCGGAAGTTTTCGAGCCGGTGTTGAAGCGCCTGGGTGATACGCTGACGCCGCTGGCCTTGTTCTCGGTGGGCCTGCAATTCAAGCTCGCCGACATCGGCAGCAATCGCGGCAAATTGTTCGCGGGATTAGGCTGGAAACTCGTGCTTTCGCCCGCGATCGCCGTGGCGATCGCGCTGATTTCAGGCGTGCGCGGCGTGGCTGTTTCCGCCGGAATTCTGCAAACCGCGATGGCGCCGATGATTACTGCCGGCATTCTGGCAGTGGAACACGATCTCGATCCACCGCTGGCAAATCTGGTGGTCAGCCTCGGAATTCTGTTGTCTCTGCTCAGCGTGCCGCTGCTGGCGCATTTCCTATAGCCGGCAAAGCGACTACTCGGATTGGCGGGTTACGAAAAGCCGATCAGACCGAAGGTTCTCGCTGACGCAATTGCGCTTCTCGTTGCGCGATGTAGTCACGGCTGAGCGGCACGGTATCGTTGCGGCGGGTAAGTTGCAGCTGGAACACAACGACATCCTCGTGCCGGAACGCGGCTTCGCAGAACGCCAGATAAAATTCCCACATGCGGCAGAAGCGATCGTCGTAGAGTTTTTCGGCATCGCCGCGCCGCGCCATGAAGCGCTCGCGCCAGATTCGCAAGGTCTGCGCGTAATGCAGGCGCCAGACTTCGATGTCGTTCAAGACCAAACCTGCGCGTTCGATCGCCGGCATCATTTCGGACAAGGTCGGCAGGTAGCCGCCGGGAAAAATGTAACGGTCGAGCCAGGGATTGGCTTGGGTCGGCACGCCGGTGCAGCCGATCGTGTGCAGCAGCATCACGCCGTCCGGCTTCAGCAGGCGGAAGCAGTTTTGAAAGTAGGTGTCGTAGAACGAAAGGCCGACATGCTCGAACATGCCGACCGAGACGATGCGATCGAACTGGCCGTTGAGACTGCGATAATCCTGCAGCTGGAATTGCACGCGATCAGCGAGGCCGCGTTGCGCCGCGCGTTGTTGCGCGCGGGCGAGTTGTTCCTCGGACAAAGTGATGCCGGTGACGGCGCCCGCCTCCGCGCTCTCGGCCATATACAACGCCAAGCCGCCCCAGCCGCAGCCGATATCAAGCACCGAATGGCCGCGATCGACCATCAGCTTGGCGGCGATGTGGCGTTTCTTCGCCAGTTGCGCCTGCTCCAGCGTCAAATCCGGCGATTCGAAATAGGCGCAGGAATATTGCCAGTCGGCATCCAGGAACAAGGCATAAAGTTCGTCGCCGAGGTCGTAGTGGCGCGCGACATTGCGCTTCGCGCGAGTCGAGGTATTGCGCTGGCGCTGGCGTCGCGTGGCGAAGCGTATTTGGGCTGCGATACGCGCAAAGATATTCGGTTTTTCCTTCGGCGAAGCCTGGATGTTGCTCAGTACCAGGATCAGGAAATCGTAGATGCTGCCTTGTTCCATCAACAGTCGGCTGTCGGTAAAGATCTCGCCGAGGCGCAGTTCCGGATCGAACAGGAATGCCCATTGCGCGGCGGAGTCGGTGAAGCGAACCACTACCGGCGCGCCGCCACCGTCGCCGAAATTCAAGCGGTTGCCGGATGGGGTGATGACTTCGAGATGGCCGAATTTGATCAGATCGCCGAGGCCTTTGCTCAGCACCCAATCCACCAGCGAGCGCCGCCGCAGTTTGCCCGGGCTGATCGTCGCGCCGTCGTTCACTCGCCGAACCTTCTCAAAACCTTCAGGAAACCGCGGCGACCCGCAGGCCGCTGTGCGGCGCTGTTTGTGCCGCGATGCGCCGCAGGAATTCGACGCTGCGCGCCACCACTTCGTCGCGCTGCCGGTCGACGGTAATCATGTGATAGCAATCGTCGAGCAGGCTTACGTCAGCCGGGCCGCCGAGATTCCGCGCCACATAATAGGCGTTGCGCACGCTGCTCATGTCGTCTTCGCGCGCGTGCAGAATCAGGGCGGGCGCGTAGATCGAAGGCAGTTCTTTCTTGACTTCGGCGACCAGCTTCCACAACTCGCGCACGCCGCAAGCCGGCATGCCGGCGAGTCCAGCGTCGGCGCTGTTGCCGGATAACATGTTCTGCACCACGCGCCGGCGCAGGCGCTCGTCCTTGATGCCGTAAGGGTACTTTTCCATGAACGTGTAATTGCGGCCCAGCGGCGTATTGATCAGCGGCTTCCACAGAATGCTGTACCACGGAATCGTCCAGCCGTCGTACCAGAGGGTGGTTCCGTAGAGCAGCAGGCCGCTGATTTCTGCACCGTGTTTTGCGGCCAGATGCAGCGACATCACCGCGCCCATCGAGAGACCGCCGACGACCACAGTTTTGACGCGCGTTTGCAGCGCGGCCAGCGCTTGTTCCACGCCGGCATACCAATCCTTCCAGCCGGTGGCGGCGAGATCGGCTTCGCTGCCGCAATGCCCCGGCAGCTGCACGCCATAAACGGTGAAGCCGGCCTTGTGCAGACCCTTGCCGACATAGCGCATTTCCACCGGCGTGCCGGTGAGGCCGTGGATCAGCAGAACGCCGACATCGCCACCTTCGAGAAAGAAGCTGTGATCCTTGACATCGTTGCAGACAGGCTGCCGGCCGGCGACCATGCCTTAATGCTTGCCAACGACGCGATGCAGCGCCTGCGCCAGCAATTCCAGACCGAGATCAATTTCCTGCTTGGTGATATGCAGCGACGGCGCAAACGTAATCACGTTTTTGTAATAGCCGCCAACATCGAGCACCAAGCCGAGCTTCTTGCCGTTGACGACGAGATCGCCCTTCATGCCTTCGTCGACCACTTTATCGAGCGTGGCCTTGTCCGGCGTAAAGCCGTCGCCGGTGCAGATTTCGGCACGCAGCGCGAGGCCCAAGCCATCGACATCGCCGATCTGCTTGAACTGCTTTTGCAGATTTTTCAGACCTTCCAGGAAGTAAGCGCCTTTTTCGGCGACTGAAGTTTCGTAGTCGCCTTCGGCCAGCATCTTCATCGTTTCGAGGCCGACGGCGGTGCCCAGCGGATTCGAGGCGAACGTGGAATGCGTAGAGCCGGGCGGGAAAATCGTTGGGTTGATGAGCTCCTCGCGCGCCCAGATGCCGGCCAGCGGATTAAGGCCGTTGGTCAGCGCCTTACCGAATACCAGCACATCGGGCTGCACGCCGAAATGCTCAATCGACCAGAGCTTGCCGGTGCGATAAAAACCCATCTGGATTTCGTCGACCACCAGCAGGATGCCGTGTTTGTCGAGCACGCGCTTGATGCCCTTGAAAAAGTTCATCGGCGGGATCACGTAGCCGCCGGTGCCCTGGATTGGTTCGACGTAAAACGCCGCGTATTCGCACTGGTTGGTCTTCGGATCCCAGACGCCGTTGTATTCGGTTTCAAACAGGCGCTCGAACTTGGCCACGCACATTTCGCCATATTCTTCCTTGCTCATGCCCTTCGGCCCGCGGAAGTGATACGGGAATTCGATGAACTGCGCGCGATCACCGAAGTGGCCATAGCGGCGCCGATAGCGATAGCTTGAAGTGATCGCCGAAGCGCCCAGCGTGCGGCCGTGATAGCCGCCTTCGAACGCGAACATCAGGCTTTTACCGTGGCTGGCGTTGCGCACGACTTTCAGCGAATCTTCGATCGACTGCGAGCCGCCGACGTTGAAATGAATGCGACCCTTGTGGCCGAACTTCTTCTCGGCATCCTGCGCGATGACCTTCGCCAGTTCGACCTTGGTCGGGTGCAGATATTGACTCGCCACCTGCGGCAGCACGTCGATCTGGCGTTTCAGCACATCGTTCAAGCGCGGGTTGGCGTAACCGAAATTCACCGCCGAGTACCACATTTGTAGATCGAGATAAGGCGTGCCGTCCTTGTCAAACAGATAGGAGCCGTCGCAGCGTTCAAAGAATTTCGGCGGATTCAGATAATGAACCGTATCGCCGAACGAGCAGTAGTTGGATTCGTCGCGCAGCAATTCAGCTTCCCGGGTGAGGCCGGCTTTGTTCATTTGCGTCAAAACTAAATCTCCAGGGCAGCGGCCGGTGGCACCGGCGGAAGAGCGGCTTTCCAGGTCCGCTTGACGGCGATCGGGGATCGCGCGGGAACATCGAGTTCTCTAAGCAATTGACGCGCCGTTGCGAAATCCGGGCAGGCGTGATGCGGCAGCGATCCCTCGCGGCAATGCTGCAGCAATTTGGTTTTGGCGAATACCAGATCGGCGGCGCCGGCGAGACAGAAATCCGAACTGCCGTCGCCGATCAAAAGCCGCTTGCTGCCATGAGCGCGAGCGGAACTGACCGCGCATTTGCAGGTGCCACTGCCGGCGCGGCATTGGGGATCGGAATCCGGAAATTCGAGGCGGTAAGTGCTGTTGCTGATCTGCACCAGACGATTGCTTGCCAGCGGCAGATCGTCGAGACCATGCCGTTTGAGGATGCGGCGGATGGCATAGTCGATGCCGTCGCTGATGATGACCAGCGGCAGTTGCATGAGATGGCAGGCTTCGACGAACGCGCCGAAATCCGGATCGATTTCAACCGTATCGAGGTAGGCATCGAGCTCGGCGAGCGGTACGCGCAGCAGATCCACCTGACGTCGCATGCATTCGCGTGAACCGATGGCGCCGGCCTTCCATTCGACTTCGATATCCACCCATTCGGGCAATGCAAAGCGGCTCAGAATGCCGTCAGTCACATCGATATCGGCAATCGTGCCGTCGAAATCACAGACCACCAGCCAGCCGGGCAAAGCCGATCGGGGCAGACGTGGCAACAGACCTCGGGAATCGGCCATCAACGACACTCGACGATCAACACTAGATTAAGGACACAAAGGCCCGGCCGCGAATTGTAAAGGATGCTTAACGATCGGTAACCCATCGTTACTGGAATCTACACTGCGTTATCTGAACGAGGGCTTAAACTCGAATGATTAAGTTCGTTTTCCCCATCGGAATCCGGAACGAAAGTGAATTGTAGCGGTTGTTGCCACCAAGAGTCTGCCGTGCGGCGTTTTCGGTCGCCGGAATCCGACGGCCGGCATTAAACCCAACAATAAGTTTACGCTGCGGATTCATGCACGGGCGCAGTTTGCAACTCTGGTTCGATGCCCGATGCCGATTTTCAGAGCCGTCGAGTGCGGCGTCCGTTCAAGCCAGCACCGCAACGGCGCGGAGATCATGCGTATCGGCGCCGGTGATGCGAACCTGCAAACGCTGGCCTGAGCGCAGTGGTTTTCCGCTGCTGATGATGACGCTGCCATCGATTTCCGGCGCGTCGGCCCAGGAACGCGCGATGCCGCCATCGGCGGTGGATTCATCCACCAGCACTTCGATGGCGCGGCCAATCTTCGCCTGCAGTTTGGCGGCACTGATGCCGGCCTGCTTTTGCATGAAGCGCGCGAGGCGTTCTTCCTGCAAGGCTTCCGGCACCGCGCCGGCCAGCGCATTGGCAGTCGCACCTTCGACCGGTGAATATTTGAACGCGCCAACGCGATCCAGCTGTGCTTCGTCGAGCCAGTCCAGCAGCATCCGGAATTCGGCTTCCGTCTCGCCGGGAAAACCGACGATGAAGGTGCTGCGCACGCTGATGTCGGGTGCGATTTTTCGCCAGGCGGCGAGGCGCTGCAAGGTGTTTTCCGCCGCTGCCGGACGCTTCATCCGTTTCAACACACTCGGTGCTGCGTGCTGCAAGGGAATATCCAGATAAGGCAACAGCAAGCCTTCCGCCATCAGCGGAATGATGTGGTCGACATGCGGATACGGATAAACATAATGCAGTCGCACCCAAGGCCGCTGCGCGCCGCCGAGCGAGCCCAAACCGCGGCATAAATCCAGCATCCGCGTTTCATAAGTGTCGCCGCGCCATTCGCGTTTTGCGTATTTCAGATCGGCGCCATAAGCGCTGGTGTCCTGCGAAATCACCAGCAATTCCTGCACGCCGGCGCGCACCAGTTTTTCGGCTTCGCTGAGCACGTCGTCGACGCCGCGCGAGGCGAGCTTGCCGCGCATCGAGGGAATGATGCAGAAGCTGCATTTGTGATTGCAGCCTTCGGCGATTTTCAGGTAGGCGTAGTGCTTCGGTGTCAGCTTCACACCTTGCGGCGGCAGCAGATCGAAGAACGGATCGTGCTGCGGCGGCGCGGCGGCATGCACCGCTTGCATCACGCCGGCGTAATCCTGCGGGCCGGTGATCGAAAGCACATCGGGAAATTTGTCGCGGATCACACTGCTTTTGGCGCCAAGACAGCCGGTGACGATGACGCGGCCGTTTTCCGCCATTGCATCGCCGATCGCGTCGAGCGATTCTTCCACCGCCGAATCGATGAAGCCGCAGGTGTTGACCACCACCACATCCGCCGCTGCGTAGCTGCCCACGGTTTCGTAGCCTTCGGCGCGCAGTTGCGTGAGGATGCGCTCGGAATCGACCAGCGCCTTCGGGCAGCCGAGGCTGACAAAACCAATGCGACGCGGCGCGGACGGCGCAGTCTTGGCCGCCTTGCTGGGTCGCTTGCGAATCGCGGTGGACATATCGAAAACCGGCGTTGAAGCCTAAGGCTCAGGGCGCGCAGTTTATCGCGTGCGCCGCAGTTGGCGAGTGCGATCGCCCACTATTTAGGATGGATTCGGAAATGATGCGGATCAAGCGCCGACGATTGAACCCGCCGCGACTGCCGTAGACTAAAATTCTCGCCATGTCCCTTGAATCAAGGCCATCATGAAAAAAATAGTCAAAGTCGTACTCGGGCTAGCGCTCGCAATCGTGCTGCTGGTGGTGCTCGCGGTGGTGTTGTTTGCGATGTTTTTCGATGCCAACAATTTCCGCGGACAGATCGCCGCGCAGGTGAAGAATGCGACCGGCCGCGACATCATCATCGGCGATATCCGTCTGAGCATTTTTCCGACCCTCGGTGCGCGCATCCAGAACGTGACGTTGAGCAATGCCGCCGGTTTCGGCAGCGCCTATTTTGCCGGCATCGGCCAGGCGGAAATCGGCGTAAAGCTGCTGCCCTTGATCCGCGAACGCGCAGTTCAAGTGAGTTCGGTGACGGTCGATAATCTGCAGCTCAATCTGGCCAGACATGCCGACGGCAAAACCAACTGGGACGATCTCGTCGAGAAAACCAGCCAGACGAATTCGGCCAAGCCAGGCGAAGCGGCTGGCTCGTCGAGCGCCAATATCAAGTCGATCGATATCGCCGGAATCAGCATCGACAATGCGGCGCTCAATTACCGCGACGATCAGGCGCATCAGAGTTATCAATTGTCCAGGCTGAAGCTCGAAACCGGCGCGATCGAACCCGGCAAGGCCTTCAGTTTCGATCTTGCCTTCAGCACCCAGCTGACGCAGCCGGCGATCACCGCGGATACCGAAATTTCATCGAAGCTGGCGTTCGATCTGAATGCAAAAACCTACCAGGCCAACAAGCTGAAAGTGAAATTGAAGGCGAGCGGCGCGCAAATTCCGAACGGCACGCAGACCGCGGAATTCGATGCCGATCTCAGCTACGACGGCAGCAAAGGCACGCTCAGCCTCGCCAACGGCCGACTCGATGCGGGTGGCCTGAGCGCCACCGCAAGCTTGCAGGGCAGCGGGTTGAATGGCAGTGCCGGGCATTTTTCCGGGCCGCTCAGCATCAAGCCGTTCAATCCGCGCGAGCTGTTGAAGACGTTCGGCATGTCGATTGAAACCGCCGATCCGAATGCCTTGAAAAACGCTAGCGTCAGCGCGCAGATCGAAGGCAGTGCGAGTGCGGCGCGGCTCAGCAATCTGGTGTTCGAACTGGATCAATCGCATCTCAGCGGCAGCATCGGCGTCAGCAGTTTTGCAACTCAAGCGCTCGATTTCGCCTTGAAGGCCGACACGCTGGATGCGGACCGTTATTTGCCGCCGCCGCAACAGCAGGCCGCCGCCACGCCCGCCGCGCGCAAGGCCGCGGGTGGTCCGGCCGCGCCCAGCGGCTCTGCGGATGCCACCGTGCTGCCGGTCGATTCGCTGGAAAAACTCAATGCGAACGGCACGCTCGATATCGGCAAATTCAAGCTGCAAAACCTGAGCATGAGCGACGTGCATTTGAAAATCACCGCGCCCAAAGGCCATGAAAAGCGCATCGATCTGGATTCAAGACTTTACGGCGGCACACTCACCAGCAGCACGCAAATCACGCCGGCGGCGAAGCCGCTGCTGGCGGAAAATTTCAAGCTGGCATCGATCAATGTCGGGCCGCTGCTAATCGATCTGAATGGCAAGGATTCGCTCACTGGCGTCGGCGATATCGCAGTGAATCTGAGCGGTGCCGGGCGCACCGTTGGCGAACTCAAGCGCGCGCTCGATGGCAATGTTTCCTTCAGCTTCAAGAATGGCAAGGTGAAAGGCTTCAATCTGGGCCAGATCATCCGCAAGGGCGAAGCTTTCATGAGCGGTACGCAGCTTGATGATTCAGCGCCGCAGGAAACCGATTTCACGACGCTCTCGGCCTCCGGCAAAGTGGTGAATGGCGTGCTGACTTCGGATGATCTGAACGCTGCCAGTCCCTTGTTCCGCGTTGGCGGTGCCGGCCAGGTGGATATCGCCGCGCAGACGATCGATTACGTCGCCAAGCCGACGATCGTCAACACCGCGACCGGACAAGGCGGCAAGCAGCTGGCTGATCTCAGCGGACTGGTGATTCCGGTGCATGTGACCGGCACGTTCGCGCAGCCGCGCTACAGCATCGATGTGAAATCGGCGCTGCAGCAGAAGGGCACCGAAAAAATCCAGCAAAAACTCAGTGATCAGATCGATAAAAAGCTCGGCGCCAGCAATCCAGATTTGAGTAATCAATTGAAGCAGGGCCTGGGCAGTTTGTTCGGCCGCAAAAAGCAGCCGGCTAATTCTTCAGCCAGCCCGCCGCCGGCGCAGCCCAGTCCGTAGGGAGTGCGAACGCAAGCCGCGCTGCCGGTGCTAATGGCCCTGCTGTGCTGCACGCCGCTCGCAGCCGCGCAGATCGAAACGCTCAAGGTCGATCATGCGGATGCGCATTATCGGGTGAGCATGCGCGTGATGCTGGACGTACCCGCAGCGCGCGCTTATGCCGTGTTCGCCGATCCGCTGAATCTCCAGCGCATCAATCCGGCGGTGCAGGAAGTGCAGCAATTGCCGGACGATCAGCTGTACACGCGAGTGCGCGTCTGCGCGGGAATCTTCTGCAAAACCCTGCGCCAGCAGCAGCAAATGCGTTACGCGCCGCGCGCCGATGGCGGCCACATCTGGGCGCAGGTGATACCGCAGGAAAGCGATTTGCGTTCCGGTTCCGCGCAATGGGAATTCCGCGCGATGGGCGAGCGCACGCAATTGCAATTCGATGCTGATCTCGAACCGTCTTTCTGGATTCCGCCCTTGCTCGGCCCGTGGATCGTCGAAAATTCCATGCGCGAGGAAGCGCAGCGCACTTCGTCCGGAATCGAAAATCTGGCGCATTCAACTCGATGAGCGCAGTGCCGATAGCGAGCTTCGCGCAACGCCTGCTGACGTGGTTCGATCAGCACGGCCGTCACGACCTGCCTTGGCAGCATCCTCGTTCGGCCTATCGCGTGTGGATTTCGGAAGTGATGCTGCAACAGACGCAAGTGAAAACGGTGATCCCGTATTTCGAGAAATTCGTCGCGCGATTCCCGGATGTGACTACGCTCGCCAAGGCCGCGCTCGACGACGTGCTGCTGCTATGGGCGGGGCTCGGCTATTACGCACGCGCGCGCAATCTGCATCGCGCGGCACAGCAGATGCTGGCGCAGCACGGCGGCGAATTGCCGCAGGATTTCGAGGCGCTGCTGCAATTGCCCGGCATCGGCCGTTCCACCGCCGGCGCCATTCTCGCGCAGGCGCACGGCGCGCGGCATGCGATTCTGGATGGCAACGTCAAGCGCGTGCTTGCGCGCTATGCCGCGGTCGGCGAATGGCCCGGTCATCCGCGCGCGAGTTTGCAACTCTGGGAGATTTCCGAAAGCCTGCTGCCGCCGCAAAGGCTGGCCGATTACACGCAGGCAATCATGGATCTCGGCGCCAGCGTATGTACGCGCCGCGTGCCTGCCTGCCTGCGCTGTCCTGTTAGCGCGGATTGTCAGGCGCATATCGCGCAACGTGTCGCCGAATATCCCGCGCCAAAACCCAGGCGCGATCGTCCGCTGCGACTAGCCTCGGCCTTGTTGATCGAAAACGCGGCTGGCGAAATTCTGCTGGAGCGCAGACCGCCGGCCGGCATCTGGGGCGGGCTGTGGTGTCCACCTTTGCTCGAAGAAAACGCGGATGCCGCGACGATGCTACGCGAGCGCTACGGTCTGCAACTAGCGGCATTGCAAACACTGCCAACGCTGCGGCACGCCTTCACTCATTTCGAGTTGCAACTGCAACCGCTACGAATCCAGCTCGTCGGCATAATCCACAGCGTGCGCGATGCAAGCAGTCAGCGCTGGGTTAAACTCAGCGACGCGCCGCCCGCGCTGCCCACGCCGATAGCCAGGCTGTTTCAGCAACTCAAAATGAGCACCGATCAACCGTGTCCAGAACCGTTCACTGCGTAAAGCTTGGCCAGGAAGCCGAAGGCCTGGAGCGGCCGCCGATTCCAGGGCCGCTCGGTCAGCGTATTTTTGAAAATGTCTCCAAGCAAGCCTGGAGCAAATGGGTTGCGCACCAGACCATGCTGATCAACGAATATCGTCTGAGCCTGGCGGAAGCGAAGTCGCGCGCGTTTCTCACCGAAGAGATGGACAAGTTTTTCTTCGGCGGCGAACTCGCCAGCACGCAATTCATTCCGCCGAAACCTTGACGCCATCGGCATCGCTCGCGTCTAATTGCGCGCCTTGCAAAAGGCCGCACATCGCCGCTGCTAGAATTGCGGTTCAAGGCTGCGAAAACATTTCCCAAATGGCCGGGTAGCTCAGTCGGTAGAGCAGGGGACTGAAAATCCCCGTGTCGGCGGTTCGATTCCGTCCCCGGCCACCATATAAGCATTCAAAGAGTTCCGAAGAATACCGAAAACCCCCGAGAAATCTGGGGTTTTTTGCTATCTGCTGTCCTGCATGTTCCGTATAAGTCCGGTGACATCCGACCGAAAAGCGGATAGAAATGCGGATAACAAAAAGGCAGAGTGGATAACAATTGTGGAAACCAGCAAGCGCAAGGAACTGACGGACCCGGCGTGCCGCAACGCCAAGCCGAGAGAAAAGCCGTGGAAGCTGCACGACGTTCGCGGCCTTTTTATGCTCGTTAACCCCGATGGATCGAAGTGGTGGCGTCTCCGATACAAGTTGAATGGAAAAGACGGCCTGCTTTCGCTGGGCGTTTACCCGGACGTATCGCTGGTCAAGGCGCGAAAAGACAGGGATGCGGCACGGGCGCTGGTCGCTGAAGGAATTAACCCGGCGCACCATCGGCAGCAGGCGCGTTTGCAATCCGCTGCCGCTTCGGCGAACTCGTTTGAAGCTGTCGCCCGCGAGTGGATCG
>CAJCJH010000014.1 GCA_903970615.1 Rhodospirillales bacterium | reverse complement strand
GAGCCATTCGATCACCGCCGGCGCGCGCTTCTGGAAGGCCTGCACGGCGAGGCCGAGACCTTCCCAGTCGGCCAGCGAGGGATCGCGGTAAACCGCCTCGAAAATGTCCAGCGACAGTTCCAGACGATCGGCTTCTTCGGCATCCACGCACAGGCCGATACGGTTGACTTTCGCGGTCTGCGCCAGCAGCAGCAGCCGCGGCGCAAGCTCGGCGACCACGCGCGCGTGATGGGCGTATTCGTAGCGCGGATGCAGCGCCGACAGCTTCACCGAAATGCCGGGACGCGCAAAGATCGGCGTGGTCTGCGCATCGCCCGCGGCATCGTGATGGCGGCCGATGGCGGCGATCGCATCCAGATACGATTGCAGATAACGCTGCGCATCGGCGGCGGTAAGCGCGGCTTCGCCGAGCATGTCGAACGAATGCAGGTAAGGCCGATGCGGCTTGCTGTCGGCATTCTTCAGGGCTTCGGCGATGTTGCGGCCCATCACGAACTGGCCGCCCATCATGCGCATCGCGCGGCGCAGCGCCAGACGCACCACCGGCTCGCCGGAGCGGTTGACCAAGCGGTTGATGGCGGCGCGGATGTTGTTGGTGGATTCCGGCGCCAGACGGACGATGCGGCCGGTCAGCATCAGGCCCCAGGTACTGGCGTTGACGAACAGCGAATCGCTGCGGCCGAGATGCGATTCCCAGTCGGCTTCGGCGAGCTTGTCGGCTATCAGTTTCTCGGCGGTATCGTCATCCGGAATGCGCAGCAGCGCTTCGGCGAGGCACATCAGCAGCACGCCTTCCTCGCTGGAAAGATCGTATTCGCGCATGAACGCATCGAGCGCGCTTTGCGTTTCCTTCAAGCCGCGCACGCGCGTCACCCAACCGGCGGCTTGCTTAACCGCGGCCTGCGCACGCTCGGCGCAAAGGCCGGCAATGGCCAGCAGGCGATTGACGGCAACGGTTTCGTCGGCGAGCCAGAGTTCGGTGATCGCGGCGCGTTGCGGCGAGCGCGAAGGCGGCGGTGCGGCGTGGATAAACTGCTCGGCCGCCTGCGTGTTCTTCGACAACTCCGATAAAGCCTCGGACAAAGCCATGCGATTGCATCCCAATTCAAAGATGGAGTTTCGCATGCAGATTGCGCGCCCGGAATCGGCGTGTGAAATATACTGCTTTTAGATGCCGGCTACCGCCTGTGCCGAGACAGCTCGGCGCGAGAGTGGTGAAATATCTGCGGCGTAGGAAGCCCCGATTGCTGCCATGATCGAGCCGTTCAAGGCCGAACAATATTCCGCAAAACCATACGGCTTGCATCGCCCCGGGACTCAGGCACGATGCGGATTCCTCGGCCGAGCCATTTCCGGTTAGCCTTGGTGTCATCCTGTGATCATCGACATGCGCCATCCGCCAAAAACATTCCTAGTGCTCGCCACTGCAATCTCTGCTGGCTTGTGCTTGCGCGCGGTCGGCGCGGCCAGCGCAGCGACCTTGTGGCCGCAGAAGACTTCCGCAATCGACGATCTGCTGCCGGTCGATCAGGCGTTCGCGCTGGTCTCCGCCGAGCGCAAAGGTGAAGTGATCGAAGTCAGCTGGTCGATCGCGCCGGGTTATTACCTGTATCGCAATCGGCTCGGCTTCGCGGCTGAGCCTGTCACTGCCGCGCATGCCTTCGGTCCGGCAAAACTGCCTGCCGCCACGAGCATTCACGATGAGCGCGGCGATAGCGAAATCTATCGCGGCAATCTGGTCGCGGTGTTGCCGCTGCGCGATGCGGCGGGATCGCTCAAGCGTTTGCGCGTGCGCTATCAAGGCTGTGCGGATGCCGGCGTCTGCTACCCGCCGCAGGATAAACTGATCGACATCGCCTCCGGCACCGCTCGCAATTCCAACCCGTAATCCCCGAACCTAATTCATGCGCCCCATCCTGCCGGTTGTCGTGGTCTGCGCGCTCGCCATTGGCGGCGGGCTGTTTGCGTATCGTCACTTCGCACCGCAGGGTGGCGATGGCGCGGGCAAACCCTTGCCAACGGGTATTCAGATGAGCGACCTCGACGGGCATCCGCATACGCTCGATGAATATCGCGGCAAGCTGCTGCTGATCAACTTCTGGGCGACCTGGTGCGGGCCGTGTCTGCATGAGATTCCGCAGCTGGCGAAGCTGCAAACCGAGTTCGGCGCGCGCGGCCTGCAGATCATCGGCCCTGCTGTGGACGACCCGGATGCGGTGCGTGGCATGCTGGCAACACTGGCGATCAACTATCCGGTTTTGGTGACGAAGGCGCCGGAAGAAATGATCAAGACGATGGATCAGCTCGGCAATTCGGTCGGCGGTCTGCCGTTTTCCGTGCTGGTCGGCGCCGATGGCAAGATCATCAAGCGCCAGATCGGTGAATTTTCCGCGGCCGAACTGAAGGAATTGGTCGAAAGCCAGCTGCCGAAATAGTTTGGCGGCAATTTGGCGCGAACCGCGACCATTGCGCAACGATCGTCTGTTAACTCGATCTGGCCATATCTGGCGATTGTTAACTTTTCAGCGCTGAGGCAGAATCGCGGCTCGCCTGATTTCCTGAATCCACGCGCGTGAGCCGAATCCTGCTGCTGAATGGCCCGAACCTGAACCTGCTCGGTTGGCGCGAGCCTGCGATTTACGGCAAGCAGACGCTGCCTCAGATCGAAGTGGAACTGGTTGCGGAAGCCGACAGGCTGGGCCACACGCTGGACTGCTGCCAGAGAAATCAGGAAGGCCTGCTGATCGAGCGCATTCATCAGTGCGCAACCGATGGTACTGCCTTCATCCTTTTCAATCCCGGCGCGTTCACGCACACCAGCATCGCGCTGCGCGACGCGCTGATCGGGGTTGGCATTGGCTTCATCGAAGTGCATCTGTCGAACGTCTTCGCACGCGAGGAATTTCGGCATCGTTCCTATTTATCCGACATCGCCGCGGGCGTGATCGTCGGCCTCGGCGCCAGCGGTTACCGGCTGGCGTTGCTGGCGGCGCACGAGCGGCTGCAAAAAATTCAGGGGAGTTGAACCGAAGATGGACCTGCGAAAAATCAAGACGCTGATCGACCTGGTCGCGGAATCCGGAATTTCCGAACTCGAAGTCAAGGAAGGCGAAGAGTCGGTTCGCATCAGCCGCATGCCTTCGGGCGGCCTGCCGGCGCAGCAGTTTTTCCTGCCGCCGCAGGCTACGCAAACAGCGCAGCCCGCGCCTGCCACGGCACCTGCCGCGAGCGCGCCGGCTGTCGCTGCTGCACCGACGCCAAAGGCTGCGGACAATCGCCATGTGGTGAAATCGCCGATGGTCGGCACCTTCTATCGCGCGCCATCGCCGGGTGCGAAATCGTTCGTCGAAGTTGGCCAAACGGTGAAGCAAGGCCAGACGTTGTGCATCATCGAAGCGATGAAAATGCTGAACCAGATCGAAGCCGATCGCGCTGGCGTGATCGCGGAGATCGTCGCCGAAAACGAGAAGCCGGTGGAGTTCGATCAACCGCTGTTCATCATCGATCCGGCGTAAGGCGCGCGTGATGTTCGAGAAAATTCTGATCGCCAATCGCGGCGAAATCGCGCTGCGGATTCTGCGCTGCTGCCGCGAACTCGGCATCAAAACCGTCGCGGTGTATTCCACTGCGGATAGCGAACTGAAGCATGTGAAGCTCGCCGACGAAGCGGTCTGCATCGGTCCGCCGGCCGCGACCAACAGCTATCTGAACATGGCGGCGATCATCAGCGCCGCTGAAATCACGCAGGCCGACGCGATTCATCCGGGCTATGGATTTTTATCCGAGAACGCAGACTTCGCCGAAAGTGTGGAGCGCAGCGGCTTCGTCTTCATCGGCCCGCGTTCGGAAACGATTCGCTTGATGGGCGGCAAGACCACCGCCAAAGCCGAGATGATTTCCGCCGGCGTGCCGTGCGTGCCCGGCTCCGACGGCATTCTTCCGGACGACGAAAACACCTGCAGGGAAATCGCCGACAAGGTTGGTTATCCGGTGTTGATAAAAGCGGCTGCGGGCGGCGGCGGCCGCGGCATGTACGTGGTGCGCAAGCCGGAAGATTTGATCCAGTCGATCGGCATGGCGCGCAACGAGGCCGCGCAGGCGTTCAAGGATGGCAGCGTATTCCTCGAAAAATATCTCGAAGTGCCGCGCCACATCGAAATCCAGGTGCTGGCCGACGAACATGGCAATGCGATCTATCTCGGCGAACGCGATTGCTCGATGCAGCGGCGCAACCAGAAAGTGCTGGAAGAAGCGCTCGCGCCCGGCATCACCGCCGAGCAGCGCGAAGAAATCGGCACGCTCTGCACCGACGCCTGCAAACGTATCGGCTATCGCGGCGCCGGCACGATGGAATTTCTGTACGACCACGGCCGTTTCTATTTCATCGAAATGAATACGCGCATCCAGGTCGAGCATCCGGTGACCGAGCGCGTCACCGGGCTGGATTTGATCCGCGAGCAGATCATGGTTGCCGCAGGCGAGCCGCTGATGCTGCGTCAGCGCGATGTCGAACTGCGCGGCCATGCGATCGAATGCCGCATCAACGCCGAAGACCCGTTCACGTTCATTCCGTCGCCGGGCCTGGTCACTGGTTATCACACGCCGGGCGGGCCGGGCATCCGCGTCGATAGCCATCTTTACGCCGGTTATCGCGTGCCGCCGAATTACGACTCGATGATCGCCAAACTGATCGCCTTTGGGCCGACGCGGCAATCCGCGATCGCCCGCATGCGCACCGCGCTCGCGGAAATGGTGGTCGAAGGCATCAAGACCAACATTCCGCTGCAGCGGCGCATTCTTGAAGACGAAGTGTTCTGCGCCGGCGAACATCACATCCATTATCTCGGCGAACGCTTGAAGCAGTGGACCGCTGAAAGCTGAATATCTTCCGGTGGCGGCGGAACTGAAAATGGCCTGGTGGCAACTCACGGTCGCAAGCCGTTATCCGGAATTCGCCGAAGAAGTTCTGCTCGCACAAGGCGCGGCTTCGGTGACGCTGATCGATGCCGCGGACGATCCGGTGCTGGAACCCGCGCCGGGTGCAACGCCCTTGTGGACGCGCACGCTCGCGCAAGGTTTGTTCGACGATGAATTGTTGATTGCGCCTGCACGCGCAGCGCTTCAGGCGCAATTGCCCGACGGCGCCGACCTGCATTTCGAGTTGCGCAACATCGCTGATGCGGATTGGGTCAACGCCTGGCTACAGCACGCGCAGCCGATGCGTTTTGGCGAACGTCTGTGGGTTTGCCCGAGCGGTCACAAGGTGGATGACGAGCAAGCGATCGTTGTACAGCTCGATCCCGGTCTGGCATTCGGCACCGGCACGCATCCCAGCACCGCCCTATGTCTGGAATGGCTGGCGACTCATGAGGTCGCAAACGCGCAAGTGCTCGATTACGGTTGCGGTTCCGGCATTCTTGCGATCGCCGCACTCAAGCTTGGCGCGACGCATGCGCGTGCGATCGACATCGATCCGCAAGCGCTCGTCGCCACCCGCGACAACGCGCAACGCAATGGTGTGAGCGACCGTATCGATTGCGCCGGTGCCGAGCAGCCGTCGATGGCTGCAGTCGATCTCGTGCTCGCCAACATTCTCGCGCGGCCATTGATCACGCTGGCGCCGATGCTCGCCGCCAGCGTGCGGGTCGGCGGCCACATCGTGCTGGCCGGTATTCTCGTAACGCAGGCACAGGATGTGCGTTCGGCTTACGCAGGCTGGTTCGATTTCGAACCGGATGCGATGCGCGAAGGCTGGTCGCGCGTCAGCGGAGTACGGCGTCGCTGAGCGGGTCGCAGAAGTTGTTGTCATACGACCGATGGCGCTTCCGTGACGAAGGTCAACCCTTTATCATCCTCCTCCTGTTTTCAAGAACGATGACAGCACGTCGAAGGGCTGCGCGGGCATGTCTCACACCAAAAAAAACGATGTCAAACCGCTGTGCCATTCCGT
Organism: Rhodospirillales bacterium; assembly: GCA_903970615.1. Taxonomy (GTDB): domain Bacteria; phylum Pseudomonadota; class Gammaproteobacteria; order Nevskiales; family Nevskiaceae; genus Nevskia. Next base: position 91,846 of record CAJCJH010000014.1, on the reverse strand, counting down.
CGCGGATTGTCTCGACGATTATTTCGCAACGCTGAACGGTCACGCGCCGGTGGATTTGTACGAGATGATTCTCGGCCAGGTTGAGCCGCCGCTGTTGCGTGCAACGCTGCGTTATTGCGACGGCAATCAGTCGCGCGCCTCGGAATTGCTCGGGCTGAATCGCGCCACGCTGCGCAAAAAACTCGACCACTACAACATCGATCCGTCGCAGCCCGACATCAAGCCTGATTAGTATTTGAATCCTGCGAGACTTCTTTCAGCATGAGCGCAACCGCTGCTGCCTTGCGTCCACGGCGCGCACTTCTTTCGGTTTCCGATAAAACCGGCCTGCTCGATTTCGCGCGCGCGCTGGCCGCGCAAGGCTTGGAATTGCTTTCCACTGGCGGCACCTACAAAGCGCTGCAACAAGCCGGAATTGCCGCGCGCGAAGTCGCCGAAGTCACCGGCTTTCCGGAGATCATGGATGGCCGCGTGAAGACGCTGCATCCGAAAATTCATGGCGGACTGCTCGGCCGCCGCGGTCTCGACGAAGCGGTGATGCGGGAACACGGCATCGATGCCATCGATATCCTCGCCGTCAATCTTTATCCCTTCGAGCAGACCGTCGCCAAACCCGGCGTGACGCTGGAAGACGCGATCGAGAATATCGACATCGGCGGCCCTGCGATGCTGCGCGCGGCGGCGAAAAACTGGGATGGCGTGGCCGTGCTCACCGAGCCTGCGCAGTACGCGGAGTTGCTTGCGGAGTTGCAGGCGACGCAAGCGATCAGCCGCGCATTGCGTTTCAAACTCGCCGTCGCCGCGTTCAATCAGGTCTCGAATTACGATGCCGCGATCAGCGATTTTCTTTCTTCGCTGACGCTCGACAATAGCCAAAGCGCCATCGCCTCGCGCACGCAATTTCCCGCGCAAACCAACGGCCGTTTCGTGAAATTGATGGACCTGCGTTACGGCGAGAATCCGCATCAGCAAGCCGCGTTCTACCGCGACCTGTATCCCGCGCCGGGCACGCTGGCGACCTTCCGGCAGTTGCAGGGCAAGGAGCTTTCGTTCAACAACATCGCGGATGCAGACGCTGCCTGGGAATGCGTGCGCAGCTTTACCAAGCCGGCCTGCGTGATCGTCAAGCACGCCAATCCCTGCGGCGTGGCGGTGAGTTTCGACGGCATTCGCAGCGCCTACGACCTCGCTTACCAGACTGATCCCACCAGCGCCTTCGGCGGCATCATCGCCTTCAACCGCGAGGTGGATGCGGAGACCGCGCGCGCCATCGTCGGCCGCCAGTTCGTCGAAGTCGTGCTGGCGCCCGCCTACACGGCCGAAGCGCTCGCCGCGTTCGGCGGCAAGGCCAACGTGCGCGTGCTGCTGATCCCGCCGCCAGCCGATGGCGATCTGACTGCTGCGCATCCGGGCAACGACGCACGCCGCGTCGGCTCCGGCCTGCTGATCCAGACGGCGGACACGCACAAGATCGATGTCACCGAATTGAAAGTCGTGACGAAACGCGAGCCGACGGAAGCTGAGCTAAACGACCTCGTGTTCGCCTGGAAAGTAGCGAAGTTCGTGAAATCCAACGCCATCGTCTACGCCAAGAATCGCCAGACCATCGGCATCGGCGCCGGCCAGATGAGCCGCGTCTACTCCGCGAAGATCGCCGGCATCAAGGCGGCGGACGAGAAGCTGATCGTCGCCGGCTCGGTGATGGCGAGCGACGCCTTTTTCCCGTTCCGTGACGGCATCGACGCCGCTGCTGCCGCCGGCATCGTCGCCGTCATCCAGCCCGGCGGCTCGATGCGCGACAAGGAAGTGATCGAGGCGGCGGACGAAGCGGGCATGGCGATGCTGTTCACCGGCGTGCGACATTTCCGGCATTGAGAGTTCGTTGTCGTCGACGATGCCGTGGCAACTCAATCCAGCAGGCTTGAGCGAACCTGAGGCACTTATGGTTATAGATCATCGGCTGATAGCTCGGGCCGCTGCCTCGCTCGATCATGCCTTGATGCGGCAAGGCGCTCGCACTGAATCAATTCAGAATCGACCCCCGGATTTTTGCAGCGATTCAATTACCAATGTGGCATCAACTACTTCAAATCTTTTCCCACAAATGGCGGCGGCGTCTGCGCGGCGCGTGGTGATTTTTTTTCGACGTGGATATCGCCGCTGAAACTGGCGAGTTCCACCTGCACGCCCTGGCCGTTGCCCCAGACATATTCGTGCCGCTTGCCGCTGCTGACGAGTTGAACCGAGCCGAGATCGCATTGCGTATCGCCGCTGAAACTTTTCAGCGCGGCGGTGCCGGAGATATCGGCGGGAATGGCAAGCGTGATGCTGCCGGAAAGCGTGTCGCCATTGATCTGCGCGTGTTCGGCCAGGCTGGCGTCGAGGCGCATGTCGCCGGAAACGGATTTCAGATGAACCTCGCTGAAACGGCCGCCATCGACTTGCACATTGCCGGAAACCGTTTCCGCGGCCAGCTTGTCCTGGATTCCGGCGAGGTGAATATCGCCGCTGACACTCTTGGCGAAAGTTGCATGCGAAGCGCCGCGCAGCGTGATGTCACCGCTGACGGTTTGCACCGAAACCTCGGACGAAGACAGCTGCAGCTGCGCAGCGCCGCTGACGGTTTTGATCTTCAACGGCCCGCGTAAATTTTGCGCGGAGACATCCGCGCTCACCGTTTCCAGTTCGACGTGCGCATTCGCCGGCACCATCAACGTCAGATCGGCCTCACCAGAGGCGTGCTTGGTATTCCGCATCCTGACGACGATGCGAAGATCGCTGGGGCCGCCGCTGAATTCGACCGTATCGACATCGCCACCGAGTTCGCCGCTGACCTGGATTTCGTTCTTGTCCCAGGTGTTGAGCGCCACCGTGCCGGCGAGGTTGTTGACGTAGAGATGACCATCCGCATCGAACGCACGATGCTCATCGACATGCGTTTCGGCATGCGCCACTGCGGCCATGCCGAAAGCCAGCGTGAGTATCCAACCACGCATGAACATAACGGGCGTGACCGCAGTTTCATGCGCACGAGTCGCCGTCATCATAGGATTCATTGACGATCCTCCAGCGCAGCCAGCTGCATCTGCTGATTACGCGTGCTGGCCAGCAGGCTTTTCAAGTAGTCGCCGTTGGGATCTTGCGCCAATGCCCGTTTCAATTGGGCTTCAGCGTCATTGACGATTTTCAGATTGGCCCGCAGCAGCGCGCGCGTTTCCGGATGCAGCGGCGGATTCGCATCCGGCGCAGCAACGGGCGCTTCGATGAGTTGTGCAACATCCGCCTTGGCCGACGTCGGCGCTGACAAGCCGCGATGTTCGCCGCGCAGTACCGACAGGCCGAGCGTCAGCACCAGTGATGCGGCCAGCGCCGCGCCCGCCCACAAGGGCATGCGCCAGGCGCGTGCGCGGCGCGCGCGGATCGCACTTTCGATCGCTGGCCACAGATCGACCGGCGGCTGACGATTACAAGCTAAATCGCCAATCCCTGCGATCGGTTCTTCGTCTGGATTTTCGTTCACGTTCCTCATTGCAACCATTCCCTCAGCAGGCGGCGGGCGCGATGCAGCTGCGCCTTCGAGGTGCCGATGGCGATACCGGTCAGCTCCGCGATTTCGTCGTGCCGATAACCTTCCACATCATGTAAAAAAAGCACGCTGCGCGCGCCTTTCGGCAAACGCGCCACGGCCCGCTCCATATCCATTTTCAAACCCAGATCCTGCTGCGGCGCGCGCTGCGCTTGCGCGTTGGGAGAATCCTCATCGTCGGCATCGCCCGGCATCTGTTCTTCAAAACTGACCCAGCGTTTCAGCTGGCGCTTTTCGCCGAGCACGACGTTGACGGTCAAGCGATGCAGCCAGGTGCTGAAGCGCGACTCGCCGCGGAAACTGCCGATATGTTCCCAGGCGCGCACGAACGCATCCTGCGTTGCGGCGTCGGCGCGTGAGGTGTCGCCATCGCAGAGCCGGCTGCACAGCCCGTAAATCCGCGCAACGTGAGCGCGATAAAGCTGTTCGAAGGCGCGCAAATCACCGGCCGCTGCGCGGCGCGCCAGCGCGTGATCTTCCGGCTCCGGCGCGGCAGTTGCCGCCGCAGGCTGCGTGGCTGCGCTCGAGCCGGATTCCACGGGATTGATCGAAATGGCGAGGGTCACATTACTCAGATGGATGATGTCGGCCAAAGGTTTGAGTTCGCGCAGCGGGTTTGAGTCTGCTGGCGGGGAAGCTCGCTGGCGGCAGATTATCGCGTGATTCTTCACCGATGTAGCCTGCAGTTCTGGTCGCATGGATTTTCGGCGCGTTAAAAATCACTAGACTGCGTTGCAAACCCTTCTTCCTTCCGAATCACCGGTGAAGTTTTTCAAATTCGTTCGCCGATTTTTCGCGGTTGCCGCGTTGCTTATGGCAGTGCTTGCGCTGTGGGCGTTCTGGCTCGAACCGGATTCGCTGCGGGTGACGGCTACCGACCTGCCTTTGCGCAATGCTGCCGCGCCGCTGGCCGGTATGCGGATCGCGGCGATCTCCGATCTGCACGCGGGCGCGCCGTTCATCGATGCCGCCAAGCTGCAGCGGGTGGTGGCAATGACCAATGCCCAACATCCGGATCTGATCGTGATCGCCGGCGATATTTTCGTGCAGCTGGTTGAAGGCGGCAGCGAAATCGCGCCGCGCGTGGTTGCCGATATCCTGAGCGGTTTGCAGGCGCCGCTCGGCGTTTATGCGGTGCTGGGCAATCACGACGAAGGCGACCACGCGGCACTTTATTTGAGCGAACTGCAACGCGCCGGGATAACACCAATCGATAACGATGTTCGCAAAATCGATGTCGGTACCTTGCATTTCTGGATGGCCGGCTTTGCCGATCTTGAAACCGGTGGGCCAGACATCGGCGCCACGCTGGCGAAGATCACCGACGACGCACCGGTGATTGCACTGACGCACAATCCGGATTTGTTTCCTTCGGTGCCGCCACGAGTGAATCTGTTGATCGCGGGGCATACGCATGGCGGTCAGGTGCGCTTGTCGTTTTTGAGCCGCAAAATCCTGCACGAAACGCGCGGTGGCGACATCCAATATCTGGCCGGGCATTACCGCGCGCAGACCGATCTGTTCGTCACCACCGGCATCGGCACCACCGGTTGGGCGGTGCGTTTTCGCGTGCCGCCGGAAATTGCCTTGCTGACGCTGCGCCAGGATTCCGCGAAGTGATTGACGAGCAAGACCAATGATCGGCGCCATCTTGACGCCATCTTCCACCTCGCTGTTCGCAGCGGTGGCGGCCGCGCATGCCTTGGCGGTGATGAGCCCTGGCCCTGATCTGGCGATGGTCAGCCGGCAGACGCTGGCGCATGGCCGCGCGGCTGGAGTGCGCACGGCACTGGGCATTGGCTGCGGCATTGCGTTCCATGTCGCCTACGGCTTGTTCGGCGTGAGTTGGGCAATCGCGCAATTTCCGGCTTTGCTGGGCGCGCTGAAGCTGATCGGCGCCGGCTTGCTGCTGTGGATCGGCAGCAAGGCAATTCGCGCGCAGCCGCAGCCCGATCTCTTGCCTTCGATGAATCCGCAACGGCCGGCGCTGCACGATTTCAGCATCGGCCTGGTCACCAATGTCTCGAACGTCAAAGCGATGTTGTTCTTCATCGCGCTGTGTTCGACGATGATTGCGGGCAACACTTCGACTGCCTTGAAGCTCGCGCTGGGCGGCTGGATGATTCTCGCAACCGCTTTGTGGTTCAGCCTGGTGGCGGTGACGCTCGGGCATCCGCGTATTCGCGCCGCGCTGGCGGCGAGCGCGCACTGGATCGACCGCATGATGGGCGCGATACTGCTGGCGCTCGGCGCGGCGATGCTGATTTCAGTCGTGATCTAAAGCTGCACCAGCGCCGTATCGAAAGTCGCACGCAAGCAAACGCATTCCTTTTCATATGAGTAATCGCAAGGTGAACATGGAAACCGAAGTCAGCATTGAAGAGATCGAATTCGATAGCCACGGCACGACGCTGCGCGCGGGATATATCGACGCACGCAACAGCCCGTTTCAATCATCGCGCGGCACGCCTTGTATCGTCATGGCGCATGGACTCGGCGGTACGCGCGCGGCGGGCCTGACACCGTTCATGCAACGCTTCGGTGCGGCCGGCTTCAAGGTGCTGTGCTTCGACTATCGCTATTTCGGCAAGAGCGATGGCAAGCCAAGGCAATGGATCAGCGTGCGGCGGCAGCTCGAAGACTGGGCGGCGGCGATCAAATTCGCGCGCAGTTTGCCGGGCGTCGATCCCACCCGTATCGCAACCTGGGGCAGCTCATTTTCCGGTGCGCATTCGGTGGCCGCGGCGGTCAAAGATGGCAGCATCGCCGCGGTTTCTGCGCAGGGCGCGATGATGGATGGCTTCGCCTCGCTGCTGAATCTGATCCAGCAATCCGGCCTTGCGCATGTACTGAAGTTGAGCGCGTATGGAATTGCCGACGCGCTCAGCGGCGTCCTCGGTCGCAGCCGCGTGACGATGCCGGTGGTCGGGCTGCCGGGCGAAACGGCGGCGCTGGTTACACCGGATTCCAAGCCCGGCTATTTGCGCATTACTCCGCCGGAATGGATTAACGCGATCAGTTGCAGCTGGGCACTGACGATCGCCGGCTATCGCCCCAACACGATGACGCCACTGCTGCCTTGCCCGGCGCTGTTCTGCATCGCTACCGATGACAAAGTAGTGCCACCCTCGGCGATGGAAGATGGCGCACGGCGTGCGCCGCAGAAAGTCACGGTGAAGCGTTATGCCTGCGGACATTTCGAGGTTTATGTGCCGCCGATGTTCGAGCAGGCAGTCGCCGATCAGCTTGAATTTTTCCAGCGCGTGTTGCGTCCTGCGTAAGCAGCCGTTCTGCCTTGAAGAAAATCTATCAGGCGGAAAATCCGATGATGGTGTGGAGCGCGCGGCGCATCGTCGAAGCAGCCGGCATTCGCTGCATGATCCGCAACGAATTTGCCGGCGGCGCGCTCGGGTTGTTATCGCCGCTGGATACCTGGCCGGAGCTTTGGGTGCTGGACGAGCGGCATGCCGAGCGCGCGATCAAAACGCTGGCGGAATCCACTGCCGTCGATGCCGAGAAGCCCGAATGGAATTGTCCGCATTGCGCGGAAACCAATGCGGGCAGTTTCGAGACGTGCTGGAACTGCGGCCGCTGAATCGGCCGCGCCGATCGTCGTCGTCAACGCCAGAAAACCTGCCGGTTGGCTGCTTGATCCGTTTCGAGGATTGACTTCTGTCGTCGTCCATACGGTTGCGTATTGACGATTGGGCAGCCTCGGTTTAAGCTGTTTCTCGCTGACCGGCACGCCATAGGCAACGCTGGTTCAAGCTGAAATTTTGAATCGCTAAATGGCGAGTGATCGCCGGGTGGTCGCTTTGCTTGACCTTCGAATTCAGCCTTTGTGCAGTCGACTCCGACTGCGCCGAACGATTCGCAAAACCCGCCGAATGTTTGCACGGCACGGCGGTCGAATCGGCAACATTTCATTCAATCTTTCCATTCAACCTTGAGGTGAAGCCATGTTTTCCCTGCTGATGAAGTGGATGAAGGCGAACAAGATCCTGCCGCAGATTTCGGATACCGAACGGCTCGCGCTTGAAGCCGGTTCGATCTGGATCGACGGCGAACTGTTCTCGGGCAATCCGGATTTCAAAAAAGTCCTGGCGGAGAATTACAACCGGCTGCCGGCGGAAGAACAGGCGTTCATCGATGGCCCGGTCGAAGAGCTGTGCCGCATGATCGATCGCTTCGAGATCGGCCGCACCAAGCGCGTGCCCGACGAAGTGCTGACGTTCATCAAGCGATCCGGAATGATGAGCTTCCTGATCCCGAAAGAATACGGCGGCAAGCAGTTTTCGATTCTCGGCATCAGCACCATCATGGCGAAGATCAGCGCCTACAACGCGACGGTCGGCACGCTGGTGGTGATCCCGAATTCGCTCGGCGCGGCCGAGCTGCTGAAACATTACGGTACCGACAAACAGAAGCGCGACTATCTGCCGAAGCTCGCCAGCGGCGAGTATGTGCCCTGCTTCGGTTTGACCGAACCGACCGCCGGCTCCGATGCGGCCAGCATCACCGCCGATGGCCTGCTGTTCAAGGACGGCGACGGCGCACTCAAGATCAGGATGAATTTCCGCAAGCGCTACATCACGCTGGCGCCGATCGCCAATCTGGTGACGCTCGCCTGCCGTCTGCGCGATCCGCAGAACCTGCTCGGCAAGGCCGATCCCGCGGCCGATGGCGAAGTCGGCATTACCTGCGTGATGATCCACGAAGGTACGCCGGGTTTCACGCACGGCGATCATCACGATCCGATTGGCGATCCGTTCTACAACGGCCCGTTGATTGGCAAGGATGTGGTGGTGCCAGCCACCAATATCATCGGCGAACTCGGCGGCGCAGGCCAAGGCTGGCGCATGCTGATGGAACAGCTTGCCGGCGGCCGCATGGTGTCGCTGCCGGCGGGCGCGATCGGTGCCGCGAAAGTGGTGGCCGCAGTCACTGGCCCTTACTCGATCGTGCGTCAGCAGTTCGGCATTCCGATCGGCCGTATGGAAGGCGTTGAAGACAAGGTCGGCAAAATCGCAGCCCTTACCTACATGCTCGAAGGCGCGCGCGTGTTCGGCTGTTCCGCAGTGGATGGCGGCCATCAGCCGCCGGTGGTGTCGGCGGTGATGAAGGCTTACAGCACGGAGATCAGCCAGCAGATCATCATCGATGGCATGGATGTGTTTTCCGGCGCTGGCGTGATGCAGGGGCCGAACAATATTCTCGGCATGAGCTACAAATCCGCGCCGGTCGGCGTGACCGTGGAAGGCGCCAACATCCTCACGCGCACGCTGATGATTTTTGGCCAGGGCGCGACGCGCTGCCATCCGTATGCGCTGAAAGTGGTGAATGCAGTCGAACAGGATGATGCGAAAGCGTTCCGCAACAATCTGCTCGGCTGGATCGGCCATTTCATTCTCAACATTGGCCGCGCCACGGTGCGCTACTTCACGCGCGGACTCAGCGCCGGTTCGCCGGTCAGCGGGCCGACCGCAAGCTATTACCGCCGCCTCGGCTGGGCTGCGACGCGCTTCGCGGTGCTCACCGATCTGGCGATGTTCACCATCGGCGGCAAGCTCAAGGTGCGCGGCAAGCTGACCGGCCGTTACGCCGATGCACTGGCCTGGCAGATTCTCGCCATCGGCAGCTTGCGCCGCTGGGAAGCTGATGGCCGCAAGACCGAAGATCTGCCGCTGGTACACTACTCCGTACAGTATGCGCTGAGCAGAATCCAGGAAGCATTTGTAGGCATCTACGCCAATTTCGGCGGCGGACTGCTCGGCTTCTGGCTGCGCACCGTGGGCCTGCTGTTTCTGCGTTTGAATCCGATCGCGGCATTGCCGAGCGATCGTCTGAGTCATCAAGCGGCGTTGACGATCCAGTCGCTCGGCGCGCAGTACGATCGGCTCACCGAGAACGTGTTCATGCCGGCGGACGACAGCCATGCCGCCGGACGCCTGCTCAAGGCTTTCAAATTGATCGGCAACTCCGCAGCAGCGGTTGCGAAAATTCACGCCGCACAAAAACAACATTCGCTGCCGCGCGGCGTGCCGGAGACGTTCGCTCAGGATGCGGCCAACCAGGGCATCATCACCGCGGAAGAAGCGGCGGGCGTGCGCAAGGCTTTGGCAGCAAGGCTCGAAGCCATCGAAGTCGACGTGTTTACGCCAGAGCAATATTTCGGCGTCATCAGCCAGGAAGGCGGTGTGAGCTACAGCGAAGTGCCGCTAAAGCGCGCCGTCAACGCCTGAAGTCGCGCAAGCCGGATACGTCATCGTTAAAAAGCTCGCCGAGGTTGAAATCGGCGGGCTTTTTTGTTGGCCAGATCGAGCGTGGATGATTATTCGAGATCACGGCGGCAATGATGCGATGAACGCGCAGCAACAGCGCTAAGCCCGCGCGGCGATCGCGCGCCGGCAGTATCCAGACACGAGTTCATTACACAGGAAAATGCGCAGGATGCTGCCGGTTTGGTTAGCATTGCAGCCACAAATTAAATCAAGATGCGAGGCGAGGATGAGTTCGGTTGTCAATCCAATAGCGAATCCGGTCGAGAGGCTGCTGCAGCGCGCGGCACAAACTCCGGATAAACCCTACCTGCATCAGCCGATCCACGGCCAATGGCGCGTTTTCAGCTGGGGCGAAGTGGCCGATCAGGCGCGTCGCATGGCCGCGGCATTGCTCGCGCTGGGCCTGCCCAAAGGCAGCCGCATCGCATTGACCGGCACCAACACCGCGCACTGGTTCATGGCGGATTTCGCCTGCGGACTCGCCGGCATGGTCGGCGTGGGTCTGTATCCCAAGCAGGCCGAAGATGCGGTGCGTTTCATCGCCGGGCACAGCGAGGTCAAGGCGGTTTTCGTTGGCCCGATGCCGGACGCCGATAGCGTCATTGGCGCTCTGCCGAAAGATATTCTCAAAATCTCGCTACCGTATCCGGGCGTGGCCCACTGCGAACATCAGTGGGACGATCTGGTGGCCAAAACGGCGCCGCTGGAGAAGCCGGTTCCGCGCGACCTCAAGGACTTATGGAGTTTGATCTACACGTCCGGTACCACCGGTAATCCGAAAGGAGTGGTCATCACCGGCGAGAATCTCAATTTCACTGCGGCGGGCATGGTGCGGATGACGCCCGCGGTTGCCGGCGGCGAACGCTTCCTGTCGTATCTGCCGTTGGCGCATGCGTTCGAGCGCGGCGCGGTGGAAATGGGCAGTGTTTATCTGGGTGCGCAGGTCTATTTTCTCGAAGACCTAGACAAGCTTGCCGAAACGATCAAGTACGTAAGGCCGACGCGCTTCTTCGGCGTGCCGTTGGTGTGGACGCGCATCCAGGCCGGCATTCTCAAGCAGGTGCCGGCGGAAAAGCTCGATCGGCTGATCAACATCCCGCTGCTGGGCTGGTACGTAAAACGCAAGATCCGCAAAGGCCTGGGACTCGATCAAGCCTGGCTGCGCATTTCAGGCGCAGCACCGATGCCGCTGCCGGTGCTGAAATGGTTTCACAAGATCGGTATGGATGTTTTCCAGGGGTACGGCATGACCGAAAACTCGATCTATGTGAGTGTCAACATGCCCGGCGAAAACAAGCTAGGCAGCGTCGGCAAGCCTTACGAGGATTCGCTGATCCGCATCGCCAAGGATGGTGAAATCCAGAACAAACACGCCGGCATCACGCCCGGATACTACAAGGACGACGAGAAAACAAAGGAGTTGTTCACCGCCGATGGCTGGCTCCATACCGGCGATGTCGGGCGGCTCGATGAAGAAGGTTATCTATTCATCACCGGGCGCGTTAAGGAGATATTCAAAACCCTTAAAGGAAAGTATGTAACGCCGGCGCCGATCGAGGGCAGCTTTGCGAGTAATCATGATGTCGATCAGGTCTGTCTGGTCGGCTCCGGCTTGAATCAGCCAGTCATGATCGTGAGCCTGACGGCGGATGCGGAAAAGAAATCAAAAGAGGAAGTCGGCAAGGCTTTGCTGGCAACGATGGAAAGCGTCAATGCCGGTGTTGAAGCGCACGAAGCGATTGCGAAAGTGATCGTCTCCAAACAGGCCTGGACGATCGATAACAACATGATGACGCCGACGATGAAAGTCCGGCGCAACGAAATCGAAAAGCATTTTCATGACTTGATCGAAAAAGCCGAAGGCGATCGCAAGCAGAAGCTGATCTGGGAAGCCTGAGTGGAATTCGTTGGCAGGTAGATTAATTGAATCGGCTCAGCTCGAATTTTGGTTGACTGGAACTGAGCAGTAAAGCGATTCGCATCACTCAGGCGAACACGATCGTCTTGTTGCCATCGATCAAGATGCGATCTTCTATATGCCAACGCACGGCGCGCGCGAGGACCTGGCGTTCGAGATCGCGGCCGAGTCGTTTGAGATCGTCAAGTTCATGGCGATGCGTGACGCGCACCACATCCTGCTCGATGATCGGCCCCTGATCGAGTTCCGCGGTCACATAATGCGCAGTTGCGCCGATGATCTTGACGCCGCGCGATTGCGCCTGACGATAAGGATCGCCGCCCACGAAGGCCGGCAGAAATGAGTGGTGGATGTTGATGATGCGATTCGGAAATGCGGCAACGAAATCGGCGCTTAGCACGCGCATGTAACGCGCCAGCACGAGGAAATCGACTGCGCCCAGATGTTCACGAATCGCGGCTTCGGCTGCGGCCTGCGTGGACGCGCTGAATGGCACATGCAGAAACGGAATGCCGAATGCCGCGACTGCAGCTTCAAGATCGGGATGATTCGAAATCACGCAGGGAATATCCACCGGCAACTCGCCGCGCTGCCAGCGCCAGAGGAGTTCCAGCGCGGCGTGGTCGTGACGCGACACCAGGATCGCCATGCGCAAACGCCGCGCTGCGAAATGCAGATGCCAGTCCATGGCAAACGGCGAACCGATTTGGCTGCCGAATTCCTGCCCCAGGATTTCGGGGACAACATCGAGCCGGTCGGTCTGGAACTCCACACGCATGAAAAATCGTCCGCCGCTGGCGTCGGTGGAATGCTGATCCAGCTCAGTGATATTGGCGTCGCGCTCGAACAGGAAGCGCGTTACCGCGGCGACGATGCCCGGCCGGTCGTCACAAGTAATGACGAGGCGCGCGAAAGTATTGGCATCCATAACGATATGGAGTTTTCAGATTTTTAGTGATTATGAAACACGCGAACAAGTGATGACTTCATTCGGTACGGATCGATTACCTTACAACCTGGAAAATATTTTGCCGCACTTGATCCGTTGAGGATAGATTCAATCCAGCGGCGGCAGATTTTTCGGTGCATCCTGCGGTGGTTTGCCGGGATAGACGATGCGCACATTGTAAGGCTTGCCAGTGAGCGGATCGATCACATTGGAGATGCCGCGATATTCGAGCAGGCGTTTGCTCGAAGGTTCATAGGTCAATACCAGAGGATCGACCGCGAAGCGCAGCAGGGAATCCGGCTCGATCTGCAGCTTGATGGCGGGACGGCCTTCAAACTCCGTATCGCCGATTTTTCTCACGCGAAAGTTGTAAGCATCGAGCTGGCCAGCAACGGCAAACCGGAAAGGAATGATTCTGCCGGCGGCGAGCGCATCCAGATTGGCGACGATGAAAGCGTGGAATCCCGCATCGGCAGCCATCACCGGCGACTTCTTCACGCTGGCGGTCTGGCGGCCTTTTTCACGCGACTGCTTGAACATTTCGATGCCGTCCGCCGACACCTTGCTGATGCCTTCGCTGTAGCCGACGTCGAACAACTCCAGTGTGTAAACCGGCACGAAAGGATCGGCGCTGAAATCCACATGCTTGACGCCGATCAGCTTGCCGTCTGTCGAGAAATAACGCGTGCGGCCGCGCTCCCAGTGATCGTTCTCGACCTGCTCGTCGTACACCTCGGTATACAGGTACTGGCCGGTTTTAAGATCGTAGGCATAGCCGTAGAACTTCATTTCAGCCGGCGCTGCGCGACTCGCAGTGGAGACAAAACTCGATGCGATAACCAGCGCCGATACCAGCATCCATTGTGGTTTCATGGAATTCGTCTTCCTTGATAGCTCGCCTTTGATGGGCACCGCGCGCGCCGTGCATCTACACGGCGGGGTCGTCAACGCGGCGTAAACAGATAATGCCCGACACCCCACTCATTACCCTCGGCGTAGCCGAAGAGTTCGGCCACGGCCATGTAGAACATACGCCAGCGCTGCACCCAGATCGCGGCGTCCCGCTCGCCGTAGCACTGCTTGAAAATATCCAGGATCGGACCTTTGGCGGCGTCCATGCCTTGCAGCCATTGATTCGAGGTTTTTTCGTAATGCGCACCGCTCACCCACCATTGCTGCTGCAACTTCAGATCATCCTGAAAATACAGCAGCAGGTTTTCGCTCGGCATGGTGCCGCCGGTGAAAAAATACTTCGACATCCAATCGCTCTGGCCCTGTACTTCAAAGTGATACGCCAGCAATTTATGCACGAAGATATGCACGAAAAGTTTGGCATCAGGCTTCATCCAGCGCTTCAATTTCGCCAGTAGCAGGCCATAGTTTTTCATGTGCTCGAACATTTCGATCGACATCACGCGATCGAAACCGGGAGCCACTTCAACTCCGCTCGGCGCCGTCACCGGAAACTGGAAATCGACAATGTTGCCGGTGCAGATGGTCAGATTGTGCAGCCCGCGCTCGGCCGCACGCGCTTCGATGAATTCGCGCTGGCCGTGAGAATTGGACAAGCCGACGATCTGTGAATTCGGATATTTCTGCGCCAGCCACAACGATAGCGAACCCCAGCCGCAGCCGAGATCGAGAATGCGCAGGCCATCCACCAGTTCGGCGCGCTCGGCATACAGCGCCAGCATCGCCTCTTCCGCCTGCGCCAGCGTCTCGCGGCCGGTGGGATAAAGGCAGCAGGAATATTTCAGCCGCGGGCCGAGATGGCGATGAAAAAATTGCGCCGGCACTTCGTAATGTTGCTGATTCGCAGCCTTGGTTTCGATCGCAATCGGGCTGCCGCGCAGCTCGGCGATGAAGCGGTTGAAGCGCTGCGAACGCAGTTCACCGTCTTCATCCGCTTCGTCGCGCAGACGCTGACGCATCAGGCTACGCATGCCGGCGCGCGTCAGCACATCGGGAAACAGGCCGCGCTCGCAAAGGTCGATCAAATCCATGAATGAAGGCTTGAGTGGTTGTAATGAGGAGAGATGGACACGCAGCCCCGCCAATCGAGTGCAGCGCTGCAAACGCTATTTTCAGCGATGACGCGGCGGCCAGGGAATCAGCATGCTGGTGGTGCGGATGTACTCTGCATAACCCGGCCGCGACTGCGCCGACTGCGCTTCCACCATCGGCACGCCGGAAAGCTTGAGCAATAGGTAGGCCATCAGCACCGGCGGCAGCAAGGCCAGCCCCCACCACGGCGCGCCGAAAGCCAGCGGCAGGTAGGCGATCCAGTGCAGGCATTCAAAGAAGTAATTCGGATGACGCGAGTAATTCCATAATCCGTGCCGGCAAACCTGCGACTTGCTGGCCGGGTCCTGCTTGAATTTTTCGAGTTGCCAATCCGCCAGCGCTTCGCCGATCACTGACGCCAGCCAGATCACCACCGACAGCGCAATCGCCAGCACACTCGGCGTATCGGGCCGATAAGCGACGACCAGAAATCCCAGCGCCAGCAGCAGCGCCAGCACCGCCTGCAACTGAAAAAACCAGAACATATTGCGATTCGCCGCAGCGCCCCATTGCTGCCGGAACAGCGCATAGCGGCGATCTTCCGGCTTGCCGAAATTGCGTTTGAATAAATGCAGACCCAGGCGAAGCCCCCAAATACCGGATAGCAGAGCCAGCAGAATGCGCAGTTGCGGCGGCGCGCTGCCGAATGCGGCGAACCAGACGCCGAGAAATCCCAAGCTCCATGACCACACCGGATCGACCATGCCGGCGTTGCGCGTGCGCAGTTGAATGAGCCAGACCAGGTTAAGCGCGGCGAGCACGCACAAGGTTCCGGTGATGACTGCGGCGATACCCGACATGCTGGCTAAAATCCTAGGCTTAAGACGATATAGAGTGACCTTACGACACTTTGGCCCGATCGGATGAAACAAGTTCATGCCGACCCGGCGGGCGAGCGGCTAAACTTGAGCGATGATGCGTGGATAAGATCGCACGAAGCGAGGCTCGGTTTGGCGCTTGAGTCGCGGCTTGCGAGTTGGGAGAGTTTGAAAAAGTGGTCTTGGACTTGCGCGAATGATCGACAAGGTGAACTTCACATGAACAAGAATTCCTGCACGCTGCTGGCCTGCATGCTGATGCTTGCCGGCTGCGCGACCCACTCGGGCCGGCCGCCGCTGACGCCACTGGAATCCGCGCAGCTGGCCGTCGCCCGCGCCGACGAAGCCCGCGTTGGAGATTTCGCCTACGACGATATGAGCAATGCGCGCCAGCGCCTGGTCGAAGCACGCGCGGCATCCAGCAAGGCGCAAGCCAGCAACGACGCGGCAGCAGCCCGCAATGCGCGGCAGTTCGCCGAAGAAGCGACGGCCGATGCCGAACTCGCCACCGCGAAAGCGCAATACGCGCGCATTCAGGCCGCCACGTTCGCCTTGAAACAGCAACTCGGCCTGATCGCCGCACCGCCGCCGGAAACCATGCAGCCGGAACCGGATACGATTCCCGATCCGCCGATGTCGCCGGATGCGCCGACCATCGATGTTCCGGTACAGACGCAACCGGGAGCGCCGGCATGAGCCGCAAATCCAGGCCTCTAATCGCAGCGCTTTATCTGCTGATACTGGCGTCGGCCGGAATCGTTTTTGATTCCGCATCCGCACAATCCGAATTACCGGACGCAACCGCTTTCGGATCGCCGAAAGACGCCGAAGCCGCAGCGAAAACCCAGCGTGCCGCCGAACTGGCCAGGATCAACGGCGTATTCACCGCGCTGCAGGCCGATCCGGCGCTCGCGCCTCGCGTGCCGGCACCAGCGCTGGCCGCGGCAAAAGAATCGCTGGCGCGCGCCAGCGGTGCGGCGAATGACACCGACAACGGCGCCTATCTGCTCTACATCGCCGACCGCAAGGTGCAGCTGGCGCGCGCACTCGCGCAGACCACTTATGCGCAGGAGCAATATCAGCAGCTGGTGGCGCAGCGCGATCGCTCGCCGAATGCCAATAGCAGCTTCACCCAAATCGCGCCGATGGTGATCGATACTCCGCAGCAGGAAGAATTGCAGCGCGGCGCGGCGGCATTGCATCCCTCGCGCGATCGCGGCGCTCTGCATTTCTTCATCGATGACGTGGTCGTGCTGCCGGGCACGATTACGCTGACGCGCGACACCTCGAATGGCTTGATTGCGTTATCGGTGTATCTGCGGCGTAACCCGCAAAGCCAGCTGCTGCTGGTCGGCCATTCGCGCGGCGAAGTCAAGGACGATGCCGTGCAGCGAACCGCGCAGGCGCGCGCCGATGGCGTGCGCAACTACTTGCTGCGTCTCGGCGTGCAGATTGAACAGATCACGCTCGATACCAAGGTTTCCGGCGAGGAATCGCAATGCATGCGCTGCGTCGATGCGTATCTCGATCCACCGTGGGCGACCGATAAGAACTAATGATCATTCGTGGACTGCCGTGCTGGTTAGATTGATCAGATGAGTACCGACAGCGCCTGACTATTCGCGTCGGGGTCGGCTCGACCCGCTGAAACCGCGGGCAGCAGGCGCAGCAGATTCTGCGCACTCAAGGATAAATTTTCCGCCCACGGCAGGCCGACAATTTCACGGCCGGTGGCGCTGTCGGCGAACGGCATGCGCTCACCGCTGCCGATGACGAAACGATAATCGATGGTGAGTTCTGCGCCGACCGCGAGGTCTTCCGCCGCAAAGATGAAGCCCAGATGCCAGAGTCCATTCGGGCTGAAGGAATGGTTGACGTAGCACTCGTCGCTCCATTCCGGCGTCAGCGAAAAATAATCCTCGAACCAGCGCACGCTGGACTCCACTTCGATCGAATCCGCAGCATGCTGGCGCAAGCGCGCTTCCGGCCAGACCGTATGCACATTGTCCGGCGCGATGAGCACGCGGCCGCGACTCATCGCTTCTTCCAGAAACAAACCCTTGCCGGCGCCGGCGATGCACGAAGGCCGCACCGAGTAGCGCGGGACGATCAATGCTTGCGATCCGAGCTGGGCAGCGTGCCGGAAGGAATCAGCAGTTCGGCTGCTTCGAGCGGCGTAAACACATGCTCGCGGCCGCAGAATTCGCAGGTGACGGCGACGCGGCCCTGCTCCGCGATGATGGATTCCACTTCCTCGCGGCCGAGCGAAAGCAGCATGCGTGCAATGCCCGCGCGGCTGCACCGGCAGGCAACGGTGACGGCTCGCGGCTCGAACACGCGCAGCGCTTCGGCATGGAACAAGCGATGCAGAATGGTGTTGGCATCGGCCGCCAGCAATTCTTCCGGAGTCAGCGTGGAGGCCAGTGTTTGCAGGTGTTCCCATTCGATATCGGCATCGCGCAGATCCTCGATCGGCAGCCGCTGCAACAGGAATCCGGCGACATGGCCGCGGTTGTCTGTGGCCAGACGCAGCAAGGTCGGCAGTTGCTCGGAGCGCTCGAAATAGCCTTCCAATGCATCCGAAAGACGCGCGCCTTCGATCAACACCAGCGCCTGGCTCGCCGGCCGAGGCTCGGCGCCCGGCGCATTGATCGGCTCCATCATCAAGGCCAGCAGACCGCCGTAAAGCAGTTGCGCGAAATCGCCGGAAAGTCCGGCTTCGGCTTTCGCCATTGCGCGCACGTTGAGCGATTGATCAACCTGCGCGACCAACAGCTTCATCGCGCCCTCACCTTGAAACTGAAGATTAATGCGACCTTCGTCGTGCAGATGCGTCGCCAGCAAAGGCATCGCCGCAATCGCCTCGGCGACCAGCCGGCGCACATCCTCGCTGTAAGCGCGCTGATCGAGCAGCTCCGCCACACCGCTGCTCAGCTCAACGATAGCGCCATGCGCAACGTGATTTTCGAAAGTGAAACCGGTGAGTAGATTCATCGCCTGAAGTTTACGAAATACCGGCCCGATCCGATTCGAGATTTGTCGATGGTTAATTTATTGACCGGTGAGTTTCCCGGCAACCAGTTGCACCACGCGGCCTTCGACCACGCGCACGTTGAGATAGCTGGATTCGAGCACGTCATCTTCCATCGAGCCATTTTCATCCGGCGTATCGCGCGCGGCGACCATGCGGTGGTTGGCGTAGAAACTGAGCCAGTCCTGCAAGCTCGAAGAAGCTTCGCCGAGCTTCTTTTCGAGATCGGCCTGGCTGGTTCCGAGCCAGACGCCGCGGTCCAGTTCCGGCGCGGCAAGCGCTTCCGAAATCAGCGGGCAGTTGTCGGTGCTGGCCGAGGCGGCGTCTACCCGCATCGCCTCGATCGAGGTCACGGTGTGCTGCGGGCCACCGTTATCGGTGTCTGAAATAAACCACAGGCGTTGATGATGCCCTTCGGTGTCGTAGCAGAGCCAGTCGTAGCTGACATCGTTATCTTCATAGTGCGACAGCGGGCTGCTGCCCGAGATTTTGGCGACATCGCCCAGCGTATTGAATTCGAGCCAGACCTTGAGCTTGCCGAACGTCAGCCCGCTGACTGGCTGCGCTTCCAGCGTCGCAGCCGGCAGCTCATCCCAAGGATCGCTCGGCGGACGCGGCGTTGCCGGCGCGGCTAATGTCGGCGTCGATGCAAAAACGCAGCCCAGAATGCCCAGCGCAGATATGAGCCGAATCGGGCGACGAACCCGGCGCTTGCAATACCGATCGCCGCGGAGTTTCATCCGGCCAGCTTGTCCTTCAACAGCCGGTTCACCGCATCCGGATTGGCCTTGCCCTGCGTCGCCTTCATCACCTGGCCGACGAAGAAACCGAACAGCTTGTCCTTGCCGGCGCGATAGCCTGCCACCTGTTCCGGACTTTTCACCATCACGTCGTCGATCGCCCGGATGATTGCCGATTCATCGGTAATCTGCACCAGACCTTTGGCCTTGATGATGTCGTCCGCGCCGCCTTCGCCGGCGGCCATCGCCTCGAACACTTCCTTGGCGATCTTGCCGGAGATGGTTTTGTCGGCGATGCGCTGCAATAGGCCGGCGAGTGCCGCGGCAGAAATCGGCGATTCGTTGATGTCCTTGCCCTGCTTGTTCAGCACCGCGAGCAGATCGGTGCTCACCCAGTTTGCGCACAGCTTGGCGTCGGCACCGGAATCCTTCACCACCGCTTCGTAATACGCTGCAAGTTCGCGCGAACTGGTCAGCGTTTTTGCGTCGTAAGGCGAGAGTCCAAAATCTTTTTCGAAGCGCGCGCGCTTGGCTTCCGGCAATTCCGGCAGGCTGCCGCGAATCGCATCGATGTAGTCCTGCGTGCAGACCACCGGCAACAGATCCGGATCGGGAAAATAGCGATAGTCGTTGGCGTCTTCCTTCGAACGCATCGCGCGCGTTTCTCCGGTATCCGGATTGAACAGCCGCGTTTCCTGGCGGATGGTGCCGCCACTTTCGATCACCTCGATCTGGCGCGAAATCTCGTACTCGATCGCCTTCTCGACATAACGGAATGAGTTGACGTTCTTGGTCTCGGTGCGCGTGCCGAACTTGGGCGCGCCCACCTTGCGAACGGACACATTCGCATCGCAACGGAACGAGCCTTCCTGCATGTTGCCGTCGCACACACCGAGATAAACCACCAACTGGTGCAGCTTTTTCAGGTACGCCACCGCTTCCGCAGCGCTACGGATGTCCGGCTCGGAAACGATTTCGATCAGCGGCGTGCCGGCACGATTCAGATCGATCCCGGTTGCGCCGGAAAAATTCTCGTGCATCGATTTGCCCGCATCCTCTTCCAGATGCGCGCGCGTGATGCCGATGGTTTTGGTGGTGCCATTTTCCAGTTCGATATCCAGATGGCCTTCGTAAACGATCGGCAATTCGTACTGCGAAATCTGGTAGCCCTTCGGCAAATCCGGATAAAAATAATGCTTGCGCGCGAACACGCAACGCTCGGCGATTTTTGCATCCACCGACAAACCGAACGTCACCGCTTTCTTCACCGCATCTTCGTTCAGCACCGGCAGCACTCCCGGCAATGCCAGATCGACCGCGCAAGCCTGCGTGTTCGGCTCAGCGCCGTATTGAATCGCCGCGCCGGAAAAAATTTTCGAGTGCGTCATCAGCTGGCAATGCACTTCCAGGCCGATGACGGCTTCCCAGCCGTGATGCAGATCGTTCGCCATTACTTGAACCCCTGCGGAAACTGCTTATGAAAATCCGTCGCCTGCTGATATTGATGCGCCACATTCAGCATGCGCGCTTCGTCGAAGAAATTGCCCATCAGCTGCATGCCGACGGGCAGGCCGTCGACGAAACCACAAGGCAGGCTCATCGCCGGAATGCCGGCGAGGTTCGCGGCGATGGTGTAGATGTCGTTCAGATACATTTCTACCGGATTGTCAGTCTTCGAGCCGAGCTTGAACGCGGCGCCGGTGGCCGTCGGGCCGAGTACGAGATCGACTTTCTCGAACGCACGTTTGAAGTCTTCATAAATCAGGCGCCGCACTTTCTGCGCTTTCAGATAATAGGCATCGTAATAGCCGTGACTCAGCACGTAGGTGCCGATCATGATGCGGCGCTGCACTTCGGCGCCGAAGCCTTCGCCGCGCGAACGCTTGTACAACTCTTCCAGAGTTTTCGCGCCTTCTGCGCGATGGCCGTAGCGCACGCCGTCGAAGCGCGCGAGATTGCTCGAAGCCTCGGCCGGCGCGACCACGTAATAGGTCGGCACCGACAAGGGCGACGACGGCAGGCTGATTTCCTGCACGCTCGCACCGAGTGACTCGAACTGCTTGATTGCGGCTTCGATCAAGCCGCGCGAACCGGCGTCGAGACCTTCGGCGAAATACTCTTTCGGCAGGCCGATTTTCAGGCCTTTGATCGGCGAGTTCAGCGCGCCGACGTAATCATCCACCGGCCGATCAACACTGGTCGAATCGCGCGGATCGAAACCGGACATCGCCTGCAAAACATAAGCGGCATCCGCCGCCGAACGTGCGACCACGCCAGCCTGATCGAGGCTCGATGCGAACGCGATCATGCCGTAGCGCGACACGCGGCCGTAGGTCGGCTTGATGCCGGTGAGATTGGTCAGCGAAGCCGGCTGACGGATTGAACCGCCGGTGTCGGTAGCAGTGGCAACCGGTGCTAATCCCGCAGCGACCGCAGCAACCGAACCGCCTGAGCTGCCGCCCGGCACGCGCTCCAGATCCCAGGGATTCTTGACGGGTCCATAGAACGAGGTTTCGTTCGACGAGCCCATTGCGAACTCGTCCATGTTCGCCTTGCCGAGCATCACCATGCCAGCACCTTGCGGCGCGGCGGCCTGCAATTTGTCGACAAGGGTGGCGTTATACGGAGCCACGAAAGTAGCCAGCATTTTCGAGCCGCAGGTAGTGCGCACACCTTGCGTGCAGAAGATATCTTTCTGCGCCAGCGGAATACCGGTCAGTGGACCCGCGTTATCGGCGGCGAGCGCGGCGTCGGCGGCGTCCGCTTGCAGCAGCGCCTGCTCGGCGGTGATGGTGACGTAGCTGTTCAGCGCCCTATCGTGCGCAGCGATGCGATCGAGATAATGCTGGGTCAATTCGCGCGAGGAAAACCTGCGCGCGCGCAGACCTTCAGCGAGTTCGGAAATGGAAAGCGTATGCATGGCAAACGTCGGTAGGATTTTTCAGGTTTCTGCCTCCGGATTTCTGCGGCGACGGCGATCGCCGCAAAATACCGCAGATCAATGTGCGGACGAGGTAGTCGGCGCGGGCGGCGTGGCAGATAGCGGGAAACTCGGCAGCTGCGGCGGGATCACCTTGTTATCGGTCAACACCTCGGCACTGCCGGCGTCCAGTTTGAGATTCCAGCTGTCGCCTTTGGCATCGGTGACGCGCACTTTATAGTCGTAGCGATCGTCGCGCTTGGTCAAAAAAGTGTCGGTGATCTGGCCGCCCGGATGTTTCGCCAAGGCCGATTGATTGAGCTTGTCGAACGACGCCACCTTGCCTGCCTTCTGCAAGCCGGCGATTTCATCCGGACGCACGCCTTTTTTCTTGGCCTCGACCACGCCGCTGCACAACATCAGCGCTGCGGCGATCACTACGATCAGTTTTTTATTCATGGAATCACGACTGCCACTTTTGAATTGACGGTTTCATTCGATCACCCGCGGCACCAGATACACGCCGTCTGCAACTTTCGGCGCGATCGACTGCATCGCTGCGCGCTGATCGGTTTCGCTCACCACATCCGGCCGCAGCCGCTGCACCATATCCAGCGGATGCGCCATCGGCGCCACACCTTCGGTATCGACGCGCGACAAGGCGTCCACCATTTCCAGGATGTTCGACAACTGCCGCGCGTAATGCTCGGTTTGCTCGGGTGCCAGCTGCAGCCGCGCGAGTTGCGCAACCTGACGGACTTGCTCGGGGCTCAGGCTCATCGGGAATCAATTTGGGAGGGCTATAGAAATGGCGCAATCTGAAAGCGTGTGACGAATGCCTGCGATGAACGCCCTAGAGGCGGCCGGCCATTGGCTCCGGCTAAACTCAAGGCGCCGTTCACCGTCAGGGCACTCGGGAAAGTCGGAAAACTCCAGGCAAAAACAACCGGAAAATACGTTATCATTTGATGATAAACGATTTCACAATCTGCTTTCGCAAACCTTCGATTGCGCCGGCATTGCGTGACTCACCCGCGACCACACGCAGTTTCGCCAAACAGCGCTTATCCGACGACTGAACTGTCCTTCTGCCATTCTCATCCGTCTTTCGCTCAAGAATCCCCATCGATGTTTGAAGCCTTTCGCAGTCTTTTCGTCAACGATCTTTCCATCGACCTCGGCACCGCCAACACGCTGGTGTATGTGCGCGGCGAAGGCGTGGTGCTGAACGAACCTTCCGTCGTGGCGATCCGTCAGGATGGCCGCGGCCAGCAGAAAATCGAAGCCGTCGGCATCGACGCCAAACGCATGCTCGGCCGCACGCCGACCAACATCGTCACCGTGCGCCCGCTGCGCGATGGCGTGATCGCGGACTATCGCGTCACCGAAAAAATGTTGCAGCACTTCATCCGCAAAGTGCAGAAAGGCCGCGTTTCGCGGCCGATGACGCGGGTCATCGTCTGCGTGCCTTACGGTTCCACCCAAGTCGAACGCCGCGCGATCCGCGAGTCGGTGGAAAACGCCGGCGCGCGCCGCGTCTACGTGATAGAAGAACCGATCGCCGCCGCACTCGGCGCGGGCATTCCGATTTCCGAAGCGCGCGGCTCGATGGTGGTCGACATCGGCGGCGGCACCTCCGAAGTCGCGGTGATTTCGCTGAATGGCATCGTCTACGCCGAGAGCGTACGCATCGGCGGCGACCGCTTCGATGAAGCCATCGTTTCCTATGTGCGCCGCCAGTACAACATGCTGATCGGCGAAGCCACCGCCGAGCGCATCAAGCAGGAAATCGGCGCCGCATTTCCCGGCCCGGAAGTCCAGGAAATCGATGTCGTCGGCCGACACCTCGCCGCCGGCGTGCCGCGCAATTTCACGATGAACTCGAACGAGATTCTGGACGCGCTGCAGGAACCGCTGGCCGGCATCGTCAAGGCCGTGAAGCAGGCGCTGGAACGCACCCCGCCCGAACTCGGCAGCGATGTCGCCGAGCGCGGCATCGTGCTCACCGGCGGCGGCGCGCTGCTACGCGATCTCGACAAACTGATCTCGGAAGAAACCGGCCTGCCCGTCATCATCGCCGACGATCCGCTGACCTGCGTTGCGCGCGGCGGCGGCATGCTGCTGGATATGCTCGATCGTCAGGGCGATATTTATTTGATGGATTGAGCGCTGAGCGAGAGTGAGGGCTTCCAGGCATGGAGCATTTGATCGAACTTCTGCGAAAGAGGCGGGTCCTGCTCTTTAAGGCTTATCTCATCCATGTTGGATGGTTCACGTCGACTTGCGCGTTCGCTGCAACGGACACCATGCAAGTGGGTCTCACCACCTCGCTTTGGCTAACGCTGATCACCGTTCCTCCGGTCATGATCTATACCGCGTCCGTTCACAAGGTTTGCCGCGCCATCGACCCCAAAGCACGCACCGTAGGATGGGTATTGATTATCCTGTTCACCATCTTTTTAACGCCGTTCGAGTCGGGTCTCCTTCTGCCCGCGAAGAACCTGATCATATCCGGGCGTATTCTCCGAACGTGGGCGAAAGTCCGCAGCGGAGATTCAAAGCAAGCTCGCCGCTCAACCAAAACGACGGAGTGATCCTTCGCGCCGAAAGTATTGCAGCGCGAGCTGCCCGGCAATTTACAGAGGCTTCTTGTGGGACGTAGCGAGAGGTCTCGTTGAGCAAATGGACTTGATCGTCCCCACGCCGCAAGGTCTGTATTGTCCGGCCGGCGATTTTCACATCGATCCCGCAGCACCGGTGGCGCGCGCCATCATCACGCATGGTCACGGCGATCACGCGCGGCCGGGTTCGCGCGAATATTGGGGCACGGATGTCGGCTTCGGCTTGCTGCGCGAACGTCTCGGTATCAGCGCAAAAATCCACAAGCTGAGGTATGGCGAAATCCTGCAATTCGGCGCGGCGAAAGTAAGCTTACATCCGGCCGGCCATGTACTCGGCTCGGCGCAAGTGCGGATCGAAGTGGATGGCGAAGTGTGGGTCGTCTCCGGTGATTACAAGCGCGAGCCGGACCCGAGCTGCGCGCCGTTCGAGCCGCAAAAATGCGATGTGTTCATCACCGAATCGACCTTCGCGCTGCCGGTGTATCGCTGGCCGGATCCAAGCATCGTTGCGCGCGAAATTTTCGACTGGTGGCAGCAATGCAAGGTCGATGGCGTCTGCGCGATGCTGTGCTGTTACTCGCTCGGCAAGGCGCAGCGCATCTTGGCCGAATTGAAAATCCACACCGATGAAATGGTTTACCTGCACGGCGCGATGACGCGGCTGGTGAAGCTTTATCGTGACGCCGGCGTATTGATGCTGCCGACCGATGTCGTCACCAATCAGCCGAAAAATTTCGACTGGAAAGGCCGGCTCGTGCTGGCGCCGCCGGGTGCCAGCGGCACGCCGTGGGTGAAGCGATTCCGGCCGCTCTCGATCGGCTTCGCCTCGGGCTGGATGCGTGTGCGCGGCAGCCGGCGGCGGCAGGCTTACGATCGCGGCTTCGTGCTGTCGGATCATGCGGACTGGCCTTCGCTGCTGCGCACGATCGAGGAAACCGGCGCCAAGCGCGTGCTGGCGATGCACGGCCACACTGATGCGCTGGTGCTGCATCTGCGTGAACGCGGCATCGATGCCGCGCCGCTGGAACTGCATCATGGCGCCAGCCCCGGCGCGCTCAATGCGGCCACCGAAGCTGCGGCAGAAATCGCTGCGGAAGCCGGTGCGCTCGACCACATGTCGAATAACGCATCGGGCAGCACAATGGATCAACATTCCGAACTGGATTTCAGCGAGGATTGAAGGTCGAAGCCGGATGGGTAGCGCCGCTTCGTTCGACTTTTCTCCGAGCCTCATTGCCAATCTTCGAGCGCCGATGTGAAACGCTTCGCTGCGCTGTTCGCAACCCTCGACGAAACCCGCGCGACGAATCAGAAAGTCGCGGCGATGCGCCGCTATTTCTCGGAAAGCGCGCCTGAGGATGCCGCCTGGGGTTTGTACTTTCTACGCGGCAGCCGGCTCAAGCGTTTGATCGCGCCCTCGCGTATTCGCGTCTGGGCCGCGCAAGCCACGGCGTTGTCCGAAGCCGTGCTCGACGAAAGTTACGCGCACGTCGGCGATCTCGCCGAAACGCTGGCGCTGCTGCTCGACACCAGCGGCCGCGCGCACGACGACGACACGCCGCTTTCGATCTGGGTGCAAAGACTGCAAGCCTTGCGCGAGGCGGATGAAACCGCACAGCGCGCCGCGCTGCTGCAATGGTGGCAGCAGTTGCCGATGCTGCAATGCTTTCTGCTGAACAAGCTGCTGACAGGCGAATTACGCGTCGGCGTTTCCGCTGGGTTGGCGACGCGCGCGCTGGCCGAATCCGCCGCGCTCCTACCCGCGCTGGTGAACGAACGCCTGATGGGTGACTGGCAACCCAGCGCGGAGGCCTTTCGCCGCGTGATCGCTCCGGTTGCGATGGCTGCGACAGCTCCGTCTGACATCGCGCCGCGTAGCGCGCAGCCTTATCCGTTTTGTCTGGCGAATCCGCTCGAAGCCGATCCGGCGGGTCTTGGCGCTATCGACGAATTTTGTGTCGAGTGGAAATGGGATGGTATCCGCTGCCAGTTGATCCGCCGCGCTGGCAAAACTTTTCTGTGGTCGCGCGGCGAGGAAATGCTCGACGGCCGCTTCCCGGAAATCGAAGCGCTGGCCGAGCGACTGCCCGATGGCTGCGTGCTCGACGGCGAGGTGCTGGCCTGGCGCGAAGGCCAGGTGCTGCCATTCGCGCTGCTGCAAAAACGCATCGGCCGCAAGCAGGTCGGCGCAAAACTGCTGGCCGAAGCGCCGGTCGCGCTGCTGGCCTATGACCTGCTCGAATGGCGCGGCGTCGATCTGCGCGAACAGCCGCTGGCGCGGCGCCGCGCGCAGCTCGAAACGCTCGCCGCCGATCATGGCCTGATCGTTTCTCCGCGCGTGCTGGCCGCCGGCTGGAGCGAACTGGCGCAACTGCGTGAAGGCTCGCGCGAACGCGGCGTCGAAGGCCTGATGCTGAAACGGCTCGATTCGCCGTATCGCGCGGGCCGCAAAACCGGCGTTTGGTGGAAATGGAAAATCGATCCGCTGACATTCGATGGCGTGCTGGTCTATGCGCAATCCGGCCACGGCCGCCGCTCCAATCTTTATTCGGATTACACTCTGGCGGTGTGGGATGGCGATGCGCTGGTGCCGGTCGCCAAAGCCTATTCGGGCCTGACCGATGCCGAACTGATCGAAATGGATCGCTGGATTCGCGCGCATACACGAGAGAAATTCGGCCCCGTGCGCAGCGTCGAACCGGGCCAGGTGTTCGAGATTGCGTTCGAAGGCATCGCCGCCAGTTCGCGGCATAAATCAGGCATTGCGATGCGCTTCCCGCGGATTCGTCGCTGGCGTCGGGACAAGCTGGCGCAGGATGCCGACCGCATCGAAACCCTGCGCGCGCTGCTGGCCCAAGCCGACACGAAAATCGGGGATTCATCGGTCGAAGATTGAAGTCGCAAATTCCGTCTTGCAATTCCATCCGGCAATGCTTCAGTGTTGAAGGTTTGAACCCATCCGAATCGCACTGGCTTCGCGCGCGACAAAACCGCGTTCGCAGGGATTGCCGCGCTGCGCCCCGCGCCCTATCCTCGCCACTTACTTAATCGCAACGTGCACGTTTGAACACCACGCTCCACGACACCGCCCCCAAACCGTTGTTCGCACGCGGGCCGGGGCTGGCGCTGAATTTTTTCTTGCTGGGCTGCCTGTCGATCGCGCTGATGGTGATGGATACCACCAGTCCGCGCTTCGCGTCGGCGCGCGCCTGGGCCGCGTGGGCTTTGCAGCCATTGATCTGGGTGGCGCAAGCGCCGCAGAATCTGGCGCAGCTGGGCGATGCTTTCCAGCCGCGGGACGACCTGCTGGCGGAGAATCGCCAGCTCAAGCAACATCAGATCGAACTTGACGCACGGCTGCTGAAGCTGGAATCGCTGGAAGCCGAAAACGAACGCATCCGCGCGCTGCTGTCGTCCGCTGCGTCGCTGCCGGATCGCGTGCTGATTTCCGAAGTGATGGCGACCAGTCAGGATCCTTACCGCCACCAGATCGTGCTGAATCGCGGCGAGCGGGATGGCGTTTACAAAGGCCAGGCCTTGATCGATGCGAACGGCGTCATGGGTCAGGTAATCCAGGTCAATCCCAGCACTTGCGTGGCGCTGCTGATTACCGATCCGGATCACGGCATTCCGGTGGAATTCAATCGCACCGGCTTGCAGACCATCGCGCTCGGGCGCGGCGACGGGCAGGGTTTGTCACTGCCATATCTGGCGGGCAATGCCGATGTGAAAGTCGGCGATCTGCTGGTTTCGAGCGGACTCGGCGGCCGTTTTCCCGCCGGATATCCGGTTGGTCGCGTGTTCGAGCTGCGTCACGCGGCGGGCGAAAATTTCATGGAAGCGCTGGCGTATCCGGCTGCCAAGTTGAATGAAGGCCGTCAGGCGCTGCTGGTCTGGAGCGAGCACGGCGCCGATCCGGTGGTCGACGTCACCGTACCGACGGCGCGACCGGAAGTGAAAAAAACGCAGGGCGAGCATGAACGCGGCGGCGAGCGAGCGGCCCAATCGGCGACATCGAAAGCCGCTGGAAAAGCCGCTTCGCCAGCCAATTCAGCAGCCAATTCGAATAAGGTCGGCGAATCCGCCAGAGCGCCGAATTTGAAGCTGAGCACCTCGACCAAAGTTGCACCGGAAAAATCCACTGCCGATACCAGCGCGGCCGGCGCGAAAACTTCTGCGAGCGGCAACGCAACGACAGGCCCAAAGTCCAGACATAAAGCGGACTCGCCCGCCGCAGCTGCGTCGCCGCCATGACGCGGCACAGCAGTTTTCCGGCCTTCATTTCGACTGTGCTGCTGTCGTTGATCCTGCAAATGGTGGCGCTGCCGGATGTGATCGCGCCGTTCCGTCCGGAATGGGTCGCAATGTCGCTGGTTTACTGGGCGCACGCGACTACCGACAAGCCGGTGCTGGTCACCGCCTGGCTCTGCGGACTGGCGCTGGACGTGCTGTTCAATACTCCGCTCGGCCAGCATGCGCTGGCGCTGGTGACGATAACTTTTGTGGTGCGGCGTCTGCGCAGTTCGCTGATTCTGTTCCCGCTGCCGCAGGTGTCGCTGGTGCTGGCTTTGGCCTGGGCGGCTTACGCTTTCATGATGTTCTGGATCGACGGCCTTTCGCATCACAGCGCCGTGCCCAGTCTGCGCTGGCTGCCGGTTATCAGCACCACGCTGATCTGGCCTTTGGCAGCGATGGCGATGGATCGGCTGCGCGCGCAACCGAAGCTGCGGCGGCTCACTTGAGGCGCCCCGCTTGAATGGCCGGCTGCGGCGCGATTCAGCCGCATCGGCGACAATCGCCGCATGAGCAGCAGCAGCGAAATTTCGGTCATCACCCAGGCACCGCAGCAGCCGGTGAGTCTGAGCCAATGGCTGGCGCGCTTTCATATCGACCTGATTTTAGGCAGCGCCTTGCTGGCGATGAGCGTGCTCGGTTTGTTCGTGCTGTATTCGGCCTCGGGACATTCGGCGTCGATGGTCATCAGCCAAGGCCAGCGACTGGTGCTCGGACTGGTCATCATGGTGGCGCTGGCGCAGGCGCCGTCGGAATGGTATCGGGCGGCCGCGCCCTGGCTGTATGGCGTCGCACTTTTTCTGCTGCTGGCAACCATGCTGCTCGGCCAGCACGCCAAGGGCGCGCAGCGCTGGCTCGATCTCGGCGTCATGCGCTTTCAGCCTTCGGAGCTGATGAAACTGGCGATGCCGATCGCCGTCGCCGCGTATCTGCACGGCCAGCATCTGCCGCCGACGCCTTTGGTGTTACTGGCAACACTCGCGCTGATCGGCGTGCCGACGGCGATCATCGCCATCCAGCCCGATCTTGGCACCGCGCTGCTGGTTTTGGTCGCCGGTCTGCTGGCGCTGTTTTTCGGTGGACTCAAATGGCGCTGGATTTTTACCGCACTCGCGGCAGGCGGCGCGGCGCTGCCGATGCTGTGGTTCAAGCTGCACGATTACCAACGTAATCGACTGCTGACATTTCTCGACCCCGAACGCGATCCGCTCGGCGCGGGCTATCACATCACGCAAAGCAAGATTGCGATCGGTTCCGGCGGCTTGTTCGGCAAGGGCTGGCTCAATGGCACGCAGGCCAAGCTGGATTTCCTGCCGGAATCCCACACCGATTTCATTTTCGCGGTCTATTCGGAAGAACTCGGACTGCTCGGCGTGCTGCTGCTGCTCACCCTTTATGCGGTGATCGTCGGCCGTGGCCTCGTCATTGCATTGCGCGGGCAGGATACGTTTCAGCGACTGCTGGCCGGCAGTCTGGCGCTGACTTTTTTCATTTACGTCTTTATCAACACCGGCATGGTGATGGGCCTGCTGCCGGTGGTCGGTGTGCCTTTGCCGCTGGTGAGCTACGGTGGCACGTCGATGGTCAGCCTGCTGGCGGGCTTCGGCATGCTGATGTCGATCCAGACGCATCGCAAACTGCTGGCCGCCTGAGATGCTAGCGCGCCGCAGTGGCTCTGGACTATCCGTTTTGCTGCTATTCAGCGCGATTGCCTGCGCACGCGCCGACTACAGCGGCAATGTCCGCGCGCCACTGCTGTACGCCAATCTGCGCCAGAGCTATGGCTTCTCCGAAACCGAACTCGCCACCGTCAAGAGCGATCTCGAACAGGCCAACACGCTGCCGCAACTGATCAACGCCGAACAGAACAACAAGGAAAAAACGCTGAGCTGGGATGACTACGTGCGCATTCACGTCACGCCCGCCAATATCACAGCCGGCCAGCGTTTCATGCACGATCAGCAGCTCTGGCTTTCGCGCGCAGAGATGACATACGGTGTTGCGCCCTCGGTGATCGCGGCCTTGCTCGGCGTAGAAACCAAGTACGGCGCCTTCACCGGCCGCGTGCGCGTGCTCGATGCGCTCGCCACGCAGGGCTTCGATCACCCCACGCGCAGTGCTTTTTTTTTCGACGAATTGACCCAGTTTTTCGTACTGTGCCGCGATCAATCCTTCGATGCCACGCAGCCGCGTGGTTCCTATGCCGGCGCGATGGGCGAGGCCCAGTTCATGCCCAGCAACTATCGCCGGCTGGCGGTGGATTTCGATGGCGATGGGCATACCGATTTATGGTCCGCCGCCGACGCCATCGGCAGCATTGCCAACTATCTGGCGCATTACGATGCTTCGCGTTCCTGGCAGCGCGGCCAGCCATTGATGGTGCCGGCAACGCTGGAAGGCAACGCCGCTGCCAGCATCGAACGCAATACGAAATTTCCGGCGTACAAGCTCGCGCAATTGCGTGCGGCCGGCGTCCGCAGCGCGCTTGCATTGCCCGGCGATCTGCCCGCGGGCCTGATCCAGCTTGACCGCGCGGAGGGTCCGCAATATTGGATCGCGCTGCCGAATTTTTACTCGGTGATGTCCTACAACCCGCGGGTGTTTTATGCGATGTCGGTGGCGCAATTGGCGCAGGCGCTGAGCCAGCCGGAAGCGCCGCAATGACGCATTCGATCGATCGAAGTTTCTGGCTGATCGCAGCACTCTGCGTCGCCATAAGTGCCTGCGGTCCGGTGCCGGTGCGGCATGCGAACACTCGCAGCACGCACGGCAGCACAGCGTCATCCTCAGGCTCGGATGGGCTGCCGAACAGCGCGGATATCCCGCCCAATATCGCCGCGATTCCGGACGCGGTTCCGCGCTACGAAAAACGCAGCGCACTCGGCAATCCGGATTCGTACGAAGTCTATGGCGAACGCTATATCGTCCTGAACGATTTTTCCGGCTTCAAGGAGCGCGGCATCGCTTCGTGGTACGGCAAAAAATTCCACGGCAAGAACACCTCGAGCGGCGAGCCTTACGATATGTTCCTGATGACGGCGGCACACAAGACACTGCCGATTCCGTGCTACGTGCGCGTCACCAACCTGAGCAACCAGCGCAGTGCGATCGTGCGGGTCAACGACCGCGGGCCATTCCATAGCGATCGCATTATCGATCTTTCCTACGTCGCCGCGCTCAAGCTCGGCATCATCGGCGTGGGTTCGGCGCCGGTGGAAATCGAAGCGCTGACGCCATCTGGCCCCGGCAGCCCATCGCCGATGTTGACCGCACAAAGCGCGGCACCGGTGACGCAATCGATGACTGCGCCGCCGGCAAAATCACCGGGCATGACGGCGACATCCGCTGCGCCTGCGCCAAATGCGGTGACGATTGCCGCTGCAATCTCCGGTTCGACCAGCGCATCCGCATCGATGCCAGTGCCAATGCCGACAGTCATCGGCGCAGATTTGCAATGGCTGCAGGCCGGCGCGTTTCTCGACCAATTGAACGCTGCAACCTTGCGCGAACAGCTCAACGGCATGGGCATCGGCAACGTGCAGGTAAAGGAACAGCTGCGCGGTTCGCAGCTGATGCACCGGGTGCTGATCGGTCCTTTCGCCGACGCCGCCAGCCGCGACACCGTGCGCAGCCGTTTGTCGTCGGTGCAGTTGGCGTCGATGCCGGTCGCCGATTGATGTAGAGCCCATCTCCTAAACTACTGCGCTCGGTATTTTGCATGCCGGCGGGGCTCAGAATGCTCAGATACGCTTATGTCTATTCCGCTTCTTGCGCTCCAGCGGCACGCAAACTCCCTTCGCTCGCTAGGTTTATGAGATAAGTTCTGATGACGTATTCCAGCGTGGTCGCGGCACGCCGCCGCTGATAAAATTTCCACACTACGGCGCCATTGCCGACATGACTATCCTTTGATGAAATTCTCGCCCAGTATCGCTGCCGCTGTTTTGCTGTTGCCCTGGTGTGCTTTCGCGGCCGCGCCGCCACCGCCGGATATCGATTCCACAAGCTATGCGTTGATGGATTATCAAAGCGGCGAAATCATCGCCAGCAATAATCCGGACCTGCATGTGCCGCCGGCCAGTATCACCAAGGTGATGACGGTTTATGTCGCGTTCGACCTGATCAAACAAGGCCGGTTGAAGCTCGACGATCTCGCTACCGTCAGCGAAAAAGCCTGGGGCGAAGGCAAGGATTCGAGCGAGTCGCGCATGTTTTTGACGCTCGGCAGCCAGGTGAAAATCGAAGACCTGCTGCGCGGCATCATCATCGTTTCAGGCAACGATGCCAGCATTGCGCTGGCCGAACATATCGCCGGCAGTGAAGATGCTTTTTCCAGCATCATGAATCAGTACGCACAGAAGCTCGGCATGAGCAACACGCATTTCGTCGATGCCAGCGGCATGCCGAACGAGGGCCACTACACCAGCGCGCACGATCTGCTGATCCTCGCGCGCGCGCTGATCCACAATTTTCCGGAAGACTACAAATATTTTTCCGAGCGCACGTTTCAGTACGGCATCAAGCACGCGCAGGAAAATCGCAACGGACTGTTGATCAAGGACCCGAGTGTTGATGGCATCAAGACCGGCCATACCGACGCCGCCGGTTTTTGTCTGCTGGCTTCAGCCAAGCGCGATGGCCGGCGCCTGATTTCCGCCGTGATGGGCGGCAAAACCTGGGCTTACCGCGAACAGGCCAGCGAAGAATTGCTGAACTACGGCTTCCGCAATTTCGATACGCAGCAGGCACTCGGCCCGAACGCGCCAGCGGCAACGCTGAAAGTTTATAAAGGCACCATCGACAGCATTGGCGTCGGCACGCTCGAACCGATCTATCTGGCGCTGCCGAGCGGCCACGGCGCATTGCAGATTCAGACCCAAACGGGCAAGAAAGCAGTGGCACCGATCAGTGCCGGCCAAGCGCTGGGCGAAGCGACGATCATGCTCGATGGCAAGACTGTGAAAACGGTCACGCTGGTGGCCTTGCAGGACGTGCCCAGCGGCGGCTTCTGGCATCGTTTCTTCGACCAGATTCGACTCTGGCTCGGGCTGTAAGACTTATCGACAAGCCGCCTCGTGCCGCAGTGATCGCGCCAGCAGAAACCTTGCTGGCGCGGCAGCTGGGCTTGCGGCCGTATGCGCAAACCTACGCCGCGATGCGCCGCTTCACCGAAGCGCGCAACGCCTCCACGCCGGATGAAATCTGGTTCCTCGAACATCCGCCGGTGTTCACGCAAGGCCAGGCTGGGCGCATGGAGCATGTATTGGATGCCGGCGATATTCCAATCGTGCAAAGCAATCGCGGCGGGCAAGTGACTTATCACGGCCCCGGCCAGCTGGTGGTGTATGTGTTGATCGACTTGAAGCGGCGCGGCTTCGGCATCCGCGATCTGGTGACGCGGCTCGAACAGGCGATGATCCAAACGCTCGCCAGCTTCCGCATCGACGCGCAGGCGCGCGCGGATGCGCCGGGCGTTTACGTCTCGCAAATGCGCTGGCCCGATTCCAACGAAGCCAGTGCGCGCAGCGAACTGCGCAAGATCGGCTCGCTCGGTTTGCGCGTCAGCCGCGGATGCAGCTATCACGGGCTGGCCTTGAATATCGACATGGATCTGCGACCGTTCAGCCGTATCAACCCTTGCGGCTTGCGCGGCATGCGGATGACGCAACTCGCGGAACTGATCGCTGAAAACAAGGCACCGACTTCGCTCGCTGCCGTCGCCGCGATCCTCGAACTCGAATTGCGCAAGCAGCTGGAAAGCAATTCGACGAACAGCTCGATATCCACCGAAATATCGGCCAGTGCATCCGGCCGTTGAGCTCGCCGCGTAACGGCAAGCAGGTCTGCTGATAATCACCGTTAAGGATTTACTAAGGCCGGCTGCGGTAAACTGCCCGCGACGTTAAAGGCTCTCAGCGCAAAAAATGATCTCGCCCGATTCCGACATCCACGTTCGTGTGCGCGGCCTGCGTTTCAGCTTTGGCTCGCGGGTGATTTACGACGGCGTTGATCTTGACATTGCACGCGGCAAGATCACCGCCATTCTCGGCCCTTCCGGCACCGGCAAAACCACGCTGCTGCGCCTGATCGGCGGCCAGTGGCGGCCGAAGTCTGGCACCATCGAAGTCGACGGCGTCAACGTCAACAAACTCTCGCGCAACCAGCTGTTTGAACTGCGCAAGCGCATGAGCCTGCTGTTCCAGAGCGGCGCGCTTTTGACCGATCTCACGGTGTTTGAAAACGTCGCCTTTCCGCTGCGCGAGCACACGGATTTGCCGGAAGCGATGATCCGCGATCTGGTGCTGATGAACCTCGAAGCGGTTGGCCTGCGCGGGGCGCGCGATCTTTATCCCGAGCAGATTTCCGGCGGCATGAGCCGGCGCGTGGCGATGGCGCGCGCGATCGCGCTGGAACCCGCGCTGATTATGTTCGACGAACCTTTCACCGGGCAGGATCCGATCAGCATGGGCGTGCTGATCCGGCTGGTCAGCAGCTTGAACAAGGCGCAGGGCTTGACTTCGATCATCGTCTCGCACGACGTGAAGGAAGTGCTGTCGATTTCGGATTACGCCTACGTGATTTCGGGCGGCAAGGTGCTGGATCACGGCACGCCGGAAGCGATCCGCGCCAGCCGCTCGGAATACGCGCAGCAGTTTTTGCACGGCCGCCCGGATGGTCCGGTGCCATTCCATTACAAGTCTGCCAAAAGTTATTCGGACGACCTGCTGGAGCCGGCGAAATGAGCCGCAACCGCAGCGTTCTCGGCGATTTCCTGCGCGGCCTTGGCGGCGCGACCTTCTTCCTGATAACGATCCTGCGCGCGCTGCCCGGCGCCTTGCTGCGGCCGCGTTTAATCCTGCAACAGCTGTACTACGTCGGCGTGATGTCGCTCATCATCATCGTCATCTCCGGCACGTTCGTCGGCTGGATTCTCGCGCTGCAAGGCTTCCGTACCTTGACGACGTTTGGCGCGACTTCCGCGCTCGGTGTATTCGTCGCCGCCACGGTGATCCGCGAGATGGCGCCGGTGGTCACCGCGCTGTTGTTTGCCGGACGCGCCGGTTCCGCGCTCGCCGCTGAAATCGGTTTGATGAAAGCCACCGATCAGCTTTCCGGTATGGAAATGATGGCGGTAGACCCGATCAAGCGTGTGATCGCGCCGCGCTTCATCGCGGTGCTGATTTCGCTACCGCTGCTGACCGCGATATTTGCGGTGATGGCGATCGGCTGGGCTGGCGGACATCTGATCGGCGTCGATCTGCTGGGCGTCGACCAAGGCACTTACTGGGGCCAGATTCATGCGCAGATCAAACTGCACGACGTGATCGAGAGCATCATCAAAAGCGCCTGCTTCGGCGTGGTGATCGGCTGGATTTCGGTGTACCAGGGCTATTTCGCAGCACCCACTTCGGAAGGCGTTTCGCGCGCCACCACTTCAACCGTGGTGATGTCGTCGTTGACCGTCGTCGGGCTAGACTTCGTATTGACCGCGTTCATGTTTCGCTAGGGCCAACTTCAGGAAAAACCATGCAATCGAGAGCTCTGGAAATTCTGGTGGGATTCTTCGTCTGTATCGGCGTCGCCGCGGTCTTCGTGCTGACCTTCCGCGTCGCCAGCCAGGATCACGTCGGCTCCGGCGGCATTTACGAAGTCACTGCCAAGTTCGATAACATCGGCGCGCTCACCCGCGGCGCCGCAGTGAAAATGGCGGGCGTAAAAATCGGCAGCGTGAAAGGCATTTCGATCGATCCGAAAACCTTCCAGGCGGTGGTCGCAATCGACATCGACAAAACCCGCAACGATATTCCGCTCGATTCCACCGCGAAAATCATGACGGCCGGCCTGCTCGGCGAACAGTACATCGGCCTCGAACCCGGCGGCGACGATCAATCGCTGCAAAATGGCTCCGAAATCAAATTCACCCAGTCGGCCTTCATTCTGGAGAACATCATCGGCCAACTGCTGGTCTCAATGACGCAGAAAGGCAAGGATTCGGATAGCCCCGCGCCTGCGCCCGCAAACGCGCCGGCACCAGCGCCCGCACCCGCCACCGCACCGGCGGCCAAAGCCGCACCGGCCAAGTAAATCGTCATTCATCGTCCCTTGATTCTGCACTGAGAACGTCGCGCAAAGCCGGCAACGGCTATTGCTTTTGGAGATCACCATGAAACGCATACTTTTCGCCGCAATCAGCCTGCTTTTCGCAGCCACCGTCGCCGCTGCACCGGCCGCCGCGCCGCAGGACGAACTGAAAGCGACGACCGACCAGATGCGCGATCTGATCAAGCAGAATCACGCCGCCTACCTGGCCGACAAGCCGAAGTTCTACAAGGCGATGGACGATGTGCTGGTGCCGCATTTCGATGTCGACTACATCGCCAAATATGTGCTTGGCCTGAACTATCGCTCGGCCACGCCGGAGCAGCGCACGCGCTTCGCCGCCGCGTTCAAGGACATGCTGATCCGCAGTTATTCCGACACGCTGCTGGACAACTACGATTCCGTCAAAGTGGAATGGCAGGCGCCGCGTCTGGCCGATGGCGCTACCGACGCGCTGGTGAATTCGGTCGTCACGCAGAAGAACGGCCAGCCGGCCAACCTCGCGTTCCGCGTGCATGTGGTGAACGACGACTGGAAAGTCTGGGACATCGTGGTCGAGAACATTTCGCTGGCGACCAATTTCAAGGCGCAGATCAACGCCGAAATCAAGAAGACCAGCCTTGACGATGTCATCACCCGCATGGAAAAAGGCGAGACCTTGACGCCGCCCGGCGCAAAGAGCTGAGTTGCGGCGATGACGGCCAGCGCGCAGCTTGGAGGCGAGCTCAGTTTCGCAACGGTTTCGCAGTTCCTGCAACGCTCGGACGAACTGCTGGACGGCGGCGTGCTCGACATGAGCCAGGTCACTCGCGCCGACAGTGCGGGCCTCGCCTTGCTGCTGGAGTTGACGCGGCGTCAACGCAAAAAAGGCTCGCCGCTGAAACTGGTCGGCACGCATGAAAAAATCGTGCGCCTCGCCGAATTTTTCGGCCTCGATGAAGTGCTGAATTTTGAACCTGCGGCGGCTGCGGCAACCTCTGCAACAGAGGCGTGATGAACCCGCAACCGAATCATTCGCTCAAGCATCGATCGAAACAGCGCTGGCCGCGCCCAATGCCGGCTTTGCTGCTGACCACGATGATGATGGCGATGCTCGGCGGCTGCGCGCATCATCCGGCAGACGATCCGGCCGATCCGCTCGAATCGGTCAACCGCGTCGTCTTCAACGTCAACGACAAGGCCGATCACTACGTGCTGCGGCCGGTGGCGAAAGGTTATGACTATGTGATGCCGGATCTGGCGCGTCAGGGCGTCAACCATTTCTTCGATAATCTCGCCGAGCCGCGCACCATCTTCAACGATGTGCTGCAAGCCAAGTTCAAGCAAGGCGCAAGCGATCTCGGCCGCTTCCTGCTCAACACCACCGTCGGCCTCGGTGGCTTGATCGATGTCGCCAGCGACTCGGGCCTTGCGCATCACGACGAAGACTTCGGCCAGACGCTCGGCTACTGGGGCGTCGGCGAAGGCTGGTATCTGGTGATTCCGCTGTTGGGGCCAAGCGATAACCGCGACCTGATCGGCCGCGCTGGCGACTGGCCGCTGGCGCCGACGTTCTATCTCGATGGCGACCACGACTGGCTCGCCTACGGCTTGCAGGGCGTGAACCTGATCAACTTCCGCGCGAATCTGTTATCGAGCGATAACCTGCTGAATCAGCAATTCGATAAATACCTGTTCGTCCGCACCGCCTATCTGCAACGCCGCCAGGCACTGGTCTACGACGGCAACCCACCGCCGGAAGATTTGGGGATCGACGATAGTGATGATGTTCCGTCAGCGAGCGCAAAAGCTCCGGCTGCAAGCGCGCCAGCGCAGAAAAAATAGCTTCTTTGGGCGCCAGATGATTTAGATTCGAGATAGCCAGTAGCCAGTTAACAGCATTTTCAAATCTTATGGCATATCAACTTTTTTGAAACCATCGGAACAGATGACGATCGATGGAAGATTGCGCTCAGGTCAGATTGCCGATCGGGCCAAAGTGTCAGGTACCAGCGATAGTGCCTGTGCGAACTTGTAACTCGTCACTGCAGCGATAATCATCGAAGCCAGTGAACCCATGCGTGCGGCAGGCAATCCGCCCTCGGACGCCAAAGCGAATGCAATCGCATAAATGAACGCATTGAAAACCGCGATCAGAAAAAGTGGGCAGAGGATCACCATCAACCATTGTCGATAGCCTTTGATCCGATCGAACCATATCCGCGACACCGCGCCGAGCATTACGCAGGCACAACCGATCACAACCGCCACGTGGATAGGAAAGTTCATGATCGTAAATGGCTGGTTTCCAAAATAGCCCCAGATGCCGGCTCTAACAGACATCACTTCAAACGCGGTCTCGGCCGCTACCAGCAACAACATACCCAAAAGAAATCCCTTTAGCTTGAAGTTTCGAGCCATTTTGCTATTCATGAAAAAGTAGGCTGCCGGCCCGAAGAATGCGCTGTATGAAAAGGGTATGAAATAAGGTATCGGGTGACCGAATCCCACCAGAAAAATGTGTTGGCCTATTTCCGGATAAAAAAATTTGAACATCCGCATAAGGTGAGGCTCCATCACACACGCCACACCACCGCCAATCATGCAGATCAACAAGGCGGGGTCGCGGCGTTTCAGCAGATTGCGAATTCCCCACAGCACAAAGGCTAATACCAGTGAGCCTATTGCCCATTCCGCGAACTGTTGGGCATCAGCTGGCATGACGACATTAGTTGGCCATTCCTGCTGGCCGATAAAGTTGTAGTTCATGGTGACCATCTATTTGCGAGTTGTGAAGAGGGAATAGGATTTCGTTAACGAAGACGAAGGGCTGATACGCTCAACGGCGCCGCTTCTCGCTCTTTTTCTGGATGCGGGTTCGGTGACTCGTTGCGTGATAGTTATCGATATGCTCGAAGACATCATGTGGAAGCCTGCGGGTGAGACGGTCAAGCTTTTGCGATTGAATACAGCGCCGCATCATTCAATACCGGCCTGCGCTTTCTTATGCGCATCGAGCCGGGCCAAGACCTCTTTCAGAGCCGACATTGCGAATCCCTGTTGGATGCCTATGGCGACGCAGTTCTGCATGATCTCGATGTCCTGCGCTTGGACCTTGCCGCCGTGATGAAAGCGGTTGAAGGCCTGGAAATCCAGCGGTAGCGAATCCTTTTCCAATTTTTGATTGAGCTTGAGCTGCATCTTGTCGGTTAAAACAAGCGCCACCAATTTGCCGACCCATCCATGCTGTTTAAGGCGGCTGATTTCGGCCTGTGCTCGCGTGTTGAGCCGCCACAGCTGCCGGTTCCGAGCAAGCTCGCCGAACGGCGGCCAGCCGGCGATCTCGCTGATGGCGAACACCGGAAAAGGCACGTTTGTGATCACATTGAAAAGCTTGCTGCTGATAACGCTGCAACGAGAGCTACCACAGCGATCGTAAAGTGCGGCGAAGGCCTTTGCTGCTTGACGGTGGCGGCCTTCCATGACGAAACCCACCTTGCTTGGAAATTGAACGTAGGCCGTGCCCGCGCGCTCGATCTGGTCCGCTCTTTCCGGCGGCTTCACCGGAAACTTCGCGCCAGCCACGGGATAGCTCAGCAAGCCGAGTAGGCCCTGTAGCACCCGTTCCGGCGGCAGCGCGGTCATCGCCAGTGTGTGTTCAAGCAGGCCGACGCCGACACCGCCGATTATCAATATTGCGCTACTCGCGCGAATGGCTCGACCGATGGCGCACAGCAGCTCACTTCCTTCGGATGTTCGTGCGGAGGCACCATCGAGCGTCACGAGAACGAAATCCAGTGATTCGGTCTTGATTTCTGCCGCAGACGAAATCGCCCGATATTGGCTGAATGGCTTGAGCTGGCCATCGTTGTGGCAATACAGGATTTGCGGCGAACGCAGAGCCGCCAGCCTTGCAGGGCGCACCAGAAAGGTGACATCCGCGCCAGCCAGACTCAGGTGATAACCCGTGATCAGACCCATCGAGCCGACGCCGACGATAACGACCGAGGATTTCTTCTGCATGTTGACTCTCTGAGAACGAGTGATTTCACGTTACGGATCATCTGCGCACATCGCCGCAGATCGGTAGTCGCCGCCGAGAGATTGATGGTCGACATGCGAGGCCGGCGAACATCCTACGAACTGTCGGGCTTGCCGGTTAGAACAATCAGTTCAGCGCAACTCAATATTGCCGCCTGTGTGATAGCTGTTGCCACATCCGCCCCGCTTCGTATCAGTACTCATGATGATTAAATTGTGTGCTGCCGGATAGACACGGCTACCCGGCTAGTTGCGTCTCGCTTCCGTGGAAAGGCGTACATCATCGGGTGGGATTGCCAGCGATCTCTTACTCGGTATCGGTACTTCACGGCTGGGGCAGGCGTAAGGTGTGCCTTTGCCACAAATCCCATAGCGCATATAGGATTTGTAGGCCGGGAAAGTATCCGCCTGCATCGCCATCCAGTTATAGGGCATGAAATAAGTAATAAAATAGGAGGTGTTGACGAAACCGGCCACTGCAAGAAACCGAAGCACCTTCTGTTTCGGCTTGGACAGCGTAATTTTGTCGACACCGCGTTCCACCATTGTCAAGCCCTTGTCGTCGCGGTAGTGGCGCAATAGCGCAATAGTAATGTAGTTAAAATTCATGAACAGGGTTTCGTAAATCGGAAACTGTTGCGGCTGACCCGCCCACAACGTGACCGATGCCGGCGCGCCGGAATAAGCGAATAGGTCGAGCCAGACTGCTGGCAGTTCAAGAGCCATGTCCAATACGACGATCACGATATAGGCAATCAGTGCATGTATGAAAATCGAATACTGTGGAAGCCACGCGCGCAGCTTCTTCATGGTCCAGCCTGCAGCGAGCACGTTGATCGTGGTCCACCAGAGATAGATTCCGCCCATCAGAAATAACGGCTCAGGAAAGTTCTCCATTCCCGGCGATTGCCACCCGGGAAGAAAGGATGCCCACGAGCCCATATTTATGAAGTGAGCGTTGTATGAGAACGTGAAGTTGAAGTAGTTGCAGATTGGATCGAGCACCCATTCGGTGACGAATACCAGTGCAAGCATGCCGTCCCAGGTAAGTTCACCTTGTTTTCGCCAGGGTTTTGCGATGAACCAAAAGAGAAATCCGAACGAAAAGACGCCGCAGAAAATGTCGGTGATGTGAACCAGCATCAAGGTTTTCGGCGAGATCGGATCATCACCGGCAGGTGCTGGTTTGAAGTAAGGTGAGGTGATCCATTGAAACAATGTCCACGCGAATATGCTCAGGATGATCGTGCCTATGCCTGCCCAAAGCTTGACTGGCGACGGCGGCGCCCCGGAGATCGATGTAATTTCTCTGCGCGCGTCAGACGATTCAAACGCTGGATAGTCTTGCTGAGCAGACATCAATTCCCTCTCATACTTTTTCGTTTGCCTTGGCCATTGCCTCGGTATCGAATGGCATCAAGGGATGTATGACGCGCGATCGAAAAACCCAACGGCCGTTCTGCTTGACGTAGTCATCGGCGTAATAAACGACCGCGCGCATGTTGCCGGCGATAGTCACCGCTTCGACCAGTGAAAATACAATCGCCTTCGCTACGGTATCGTTGATTTCTTCAATCAGATGATTAGAGGTGATATGCGCCTGATGAGTGATGATTTTAGTGAGGCCTTCGAAGAACGCACGTATTTCGGCGGCACCTTTGTGCAGACCAGTACCAACGCGTGATTCGTCAAACACGGCATCATCTGCCCACAGCATCATGATCTTTTCGGTCTGAAACGTATCGACGTAGTACGCATAGCGCGCCGTGAGTTCGAGAATTTCGAGACGATCTTCAATCTGATTCATTGCTGATCTCGGGCAATTATTTCGACGACTGCTTGACAATCAATTTAGGAATGTCATTCAGGATGCTGGCGTAAACCGCT
Organism: Rhodospirillales bacterium; assembly: GCA_903970615.1. Lineage (GTDB taxonomy): Bacteria > Pseudomonadota > Gammaproteobacteria > Nevskiales > Nevskiaceae > Nevskia. The sequence goes on along the minus strand of CAJCJH010000014.1, from coordinate 48,618 downwards.
TCAATGACTCCTTTAACTAAATCAGTAGGCGCGCCTTCAGGAAGGTCGAAGCGACCCGCGCAGGTAACTCGAGAAAGAGTTGGGCTAATTTCGTCAACCTCTGTTGTCGCCAGGTAGTTTCGCAGGCCGAAAGGGCCCTCGCCCTCCATGTTGTAATAAATAAATCGAGCGACATGATCGACATGCAGCAGCGTTTCGGGCACACACTCGGGTATCGCAATGCCTGGAGGCAAGCCGGATACATCAAAAATGCAGTTGCGTGTGCAGGGCAGTTTTCCTACTTCGTGCCCTTCCTTTAACGGCGATCGAAGCAGCGGCACAGGACCACCCTTGTCCATATCCGGCATCCATTTCTTGATACCGGGCCAATCCAGCAATATTTCCCAATAGTCCGCCGCGGCCACCGGCACGTCATTACAAAGCTGAACACGGACACGATTGAATTTCATTTTTTCAATACTCCTTTTTTGCACATCTGCTGATTCTCAAACGTGCCCAAGGCAAAATAATTGACGCTTTTTTGCTCCTCGAATGTCACTAATCATACGTGAACTGAATCTGGCTTCGACCCACGAATGATGTACAAAACTATTCATTTTATGTACATAATTCGTCAACAGCATTTGTCCTGATTTTCTTTTTTGATACGAGCCGCGTGAATGTTTCGAGCAACAAAAGTTGTTGGTTATCTGAAATTCTTGAAGCGACATGGAATAAGTGCGAAGCGCCTACTCGACGGAACACAGATTGATGCCTCGCTTGTCGCCGATCCGGAATATCTGATTTCGCTGGAGCAATATCACGCCGTAATCGCAAACATGATGAAGCTGACCCAAAACCCGGGCATCGCTTTTTTACTTGGCGACACCATCAATGTCGGCGAATTTGGCATTCTGGGTTACGCAATGCTTTCTGCAAGTTCTTTGCGCCAGGCATTGTCCGTGTGGGTCGATTACAGCAACTCGATCGTGGGAACACCCATCAATGTTGAGACTTATCAGGATATCTCACCCGGCTATGAACTCATCATTTCATCGGCGCCAAAGCTTGGCAGCCTGCAGCGATTCGAAACCGAGGAATTATTGGTTCAGGGAATGAAGCTGGTTCAGGACATTACTGGCATCAAACCTGTCCTGGGAAGGATTTCACTGTCCTATTCCGAGCCACCACACCGTGTACTGTATGAAGCATTCTGTAAATGTCCAATCGAGTTCGGTGCTCGACAGACCGCATTCAGAATTCTTCGACCCGATCTGGATGCGCCGATTCAAACCGGAAATGAAGAGTTATTCACCATCTGCACGCAGCATTGTCGCGCGGTGATGCGCTCTACTCCTGAAGCAGGGGCGCTGCGTAGCCAGCTTCGCAGCATGTTTCTGGAAACACCCGGGAATTTGCCGAATCTCGAAAAGGCATGTGCGTCTTTAGGTATTTCTACCAGCACTCTGCGGCGCCAGCTTATTGCCAGCGGAAAAAGCTATCAGGCCATCAAGGATGAATTTCGCTTGGATCTCGCATGCGAATATCTGCGTTCTGGCCGCATGGCGCCAAAGCAGGTAGGTTATCTTCTGGGCTTTACTTCACCCAGCGCATTTGCGCGTGCATTCAAGGCGTGGACTGGAAAAACGGTAGGAGAGTTTTTACTGGAGAACAGATGACGGTTCCGACAGATAGACCAGCCACTGCCGCTGAATTGCAGAACGCAACCGATGAGACCACCGGCCAAGACCTCCAGAGTCTTAGCGGCCAGCGGCTTCACAATGCACCGTCGTCGAGCGGTATATGAAGATGGATCTGCAATGGACGATCATTGCCTGTCTTGATATGCGCGCCACCGTGGACGGCAGCTTCTGCAGCTATAAATCTCTCAGCCAACGAACCTCCGCGCATTGATAAAAATCTCCAGCCACGGCGTCGCGCGTTCAAACTTCTGCGGCCACCACGAACCTACAGACCCAGCGATGGTTCGCTCCGGATGCGGCATCAAAATCGTTACGCGGCCATCGACGTTGCAGACGGAAGTCAGGCCTTCGGGCGAGCCATTTGGATTCTGCGGATAGCGCGTCGCCACTTCGCCGTGATGATCGATGAAGCGCATCGCAATCTGCCGGCCGTCTTTCAATTTTTGCAGGCTCGATAAATCGCCAAACTCGGCGCGGCCTTCGCCGTGCGCAATCGCAATCGGCATGCGCGAACCGGCCATGCCGGCGAACAGCAGCGAACGGCCTTCGAGGATTTCGACTTCGCCCCAGCGCGCTTCGAATTGCTCGGAGCGGTTGCGCCGGAATGCAGGCCAGTGCTCAGCGCCGGGCACGATATCCTTGAGCGCGGCAAACATCTGGCAACCGTTGCAGACGCCGAGTGCAAAGCGATCGTCGCGTGCCAGAAATGCCTGAAATTGCTCGCGCGCGCGTGAATTCAACAAAATCGAATTGGCCCAGCCCTGGCCCGCACCGAGCACATCGCCGTAGGAAAATCCGCCGCAGGCCGCAAGCCCGGAGAAGTTGTCCAGCGTGATGCGGCCTTCGAGAATATCGCTCATGTGGACGTCGATACTTTCAAACCCGGCCAGCTGAAACGCATATGCCATTTCGATCTGGCCGTTGACGCCTTGCTCGCGCAGGATAGCGACGCGCGGCTTCGCGGTGTTGACGGCGGGCGCGGCGGGCGGCGCGCTCGGCGTGAAGCTCAGCTTCAGGCTTAAGCCGGGATCGGCCACATCGCCGGCGCGCTCGAATTCTTCGCGCGCGCAATCGGGATGATCGCGCAACGCAGTCATCCGCGCACTGGTTTCCGCCCAGGTTTTGTAGAGCGCTTCGCGCGAGCGTGCGAACAAGGCGCGTGGGCCGTGATGCAAGGCAATGCGATCATCCGCCGTCGGCACCCCGAGCACTGCAATGGCGAGGCCCGCTTCGTGGAACGCCGCGCAAATGGTTTTGGCATCGTCTGCGCGCACTTGCAGCAGCATGCCGAGCTCTTCGTTGAACAAGGCGGCGATGGCATCTTCGCCGAGCGCCTCGAGATTGATATCGAGTCCGCAATGACCGGCGAATGCCATCTCGCAAAGTGCGACGAACAGGCCGCCGTCGCTGCGATCGTGATACGCCAGCAACTTGCAGTTCGCATTGAATGCTTGAATCAGATCGAACGCCGCGCGCAGGTGTTCGGGATCGTCGAGATCGGCCGGTGCGCCGCCGAATGCGCCGTAAACCTGTGCCAGCGCGGATGCGCCAAGACGATTTTTGCCGTTGCCAAGATCCACCAGCAACAGCCGCGTATCGCCGCAATCCGTGCGCAGCTGCGGCGTCAGCGATTTGCGCACATCCGCCACCGGCGCGAACGCAGTAATGACCACCGTCAGCGGCGAAGACTGCTTGCGTGCCGCGCCATCCTGCTGCCAGACCGTGCGCATCGACAGCGAATCCTTGCCGACCGGAATCGCAATACCGAGTGCGGGGCACAGCTCGGCACCGACGGCGCGCACCGTGTCGTATAGCCGCGCATCTTCGTCGCCTTCGCCCGCCGCGGCCATCCAGTTCGCCGAGAGTCGAATGTCGCTGAGTTTGCGGATACTCGCAGCCGCAATGTTGGTGATCGCCTCGCCGACCGCCATGCGGCCGGACGAAGAAGCATCAAGCAGCGCGCTCAACGGCCGTTCACCCATCGCCATCGCCTCACCCGTGAACGCGGTGAAGCCGGTCGCCGTGACGGCACAATCGGCCACCGGCACCTGCCACGGGCCGACCATCTGATCGCGCACGGTGAGTCCGCCAACGGTGCGATCACCGATCGTAATCAGGAACTGTTTGCTCGCCACAGAAGGCAGCCGCAGCACGCGCTCGATCGCCTCATCGAGATTGAGCTTACGATGATCGAAGTCCGGGAACTGCACCGTCGCGCGCTGACTCTTGCGCTGCAAGCGCGGCGCTTTGCCGAGCAGCACCGGCATCGGCATTTCGACCGGCAGATGATCCGGCGTATCCCGTGTGTGCTGATCTTCCATCCGCAAGACGCGCTCGGCCGTGGCTTCGCCGACGATCGCCAACGGGCAACGCTCGCGCTCGCAGAGGCCAGCAATCACTGGCACCGAGGCGGGAAGCACCGCGAGCACATAGCGCTCCTGCGCTTCGTTGCACCAGATTTCCATCGGGCTTAAACCCGGATCGGCGCAGGCAATATCGCGCAGGCGGAAGTGGCCGCCGCGATCATCCGCATGCACCAGTTCCGGCAAAGCGTTGGATAAACCACCGGCGCCGACATCGTGGATGGAGAGGATCGGGTTATGCTCGCCGAGCGCCCAGCAGGCATCGATGACTTCCTGGCAACGGCGTTCGAGTTCCGGGTTGGCGCGCTGCACCGAAGCGAAATCCAGCGCCTGCGTGCTGGCGCCCGTTGCCATCGAAGACGCCGCACCGCCGCCGAGGCCGATCAACATCGCCGGGCCGCCGAGCACCAGCAGCTTCGCGCCGATCGGCACTGCCTGCTTGATCACATCGGCATCGCGGATATTGCCGTAGCCACCAGCAATCATTATGGGTTTGTGGAATCCGCGAAAGCCACCATCGGGCAGTTGCGCTTCAAACGTGCGGAAGTAACCGGTGAGATTCGGCCGGCCGAATTCGTTGTTGTACGCGGCGGCACCGAGCGGGCCATCGAGCATGATGTTGAGCGCCGAGGCGATATGCGCAGGCTTGCCGAAATCCTGTTCCCAGGGCTGTTCAAAACCGGGAATACGCAGATTGGAAACGGTGAAACCGGCAAGCCCGGCTTTGGGCCGCGCGCCACGCCCAGTGGCAGCCTCGTCGCGGATTTCGCCGCCGGCGCCGGTGGCCGCACCCGCGTGCGGCGAGATGCCAGTGGGATGATTGTGCGTTTCCACTTTCATCAGCATGTGTACGTTTTCATCGTGCATCGCATACGCATGATCGGCGGGATCGGCGAACAAGCGCTCGGCGCGATGGCCACGAATCACCGCCGCGTTATCGCTGTACGCGGACAGCACGCCTTCCGGCGCGGCGGCGTAGCTGAGCTTGATCATCTCGAACAGCGTGTGCGTTTGCGGCTCGTCGTCGATCTCGAAATTGCCGTTGAAAATCTTGTGCCGGCAATGCTCGGAATTGATCTGCGCGAACATCATCAGTTCGGCGTCGCTGGGGTTGCGCTGGGCTTCGACGAAATGCGCGACGAGGAAATCGATCTCACGATCCGACAGCGCCAGACCCCAGTCTTTATTGGCACTTTCGAGTGCTGCACGACCAGACTTCAGCAGATCGACACGGCGCAAAGGACGCGGCGGCTGTACCACGAAAATGCCGCGCAGCTCATCCGTTTTGCTCAGCACGCTTTCGGTCATCGGATCGTGCAGTTCGTTCCAGCATGCAGCCGGTAGCGTATCGATTCCGGCAAACAGATAAGCCCGGCCGCGTTCGATGCGGTGCACACCTTTAAGCCCGCAAACGCGCGCGATGTCGGTGGCCTTGCTCGACCACGGCGATAAAGTGCCGAGGCGCGGCACCACGTAAAGCGCGAGCGCGGCGCTTTCAAAATCGTCCGCAGTTTCGCCGAGCAGCGGCTGCAAATCGGCGACGCTGATTGCGGAATCCGCATCGACCAGAAAAAATTCGTGCACGCGAAGTTGTGCGATCGACGGTTGCAGTTTTTGCAGCTGCGCGAGCAACTGGCCGGTGCGGAAATCGGTAAAGCTGCGCCGTGCCGGCAGCAGCAGAACAGCGCGTTTCATGTCGATCCCGTTCGGCGTTGTCATTACGTTTTTTGTCATGAAAGTTCGCGCCAGTCGAGGCCGGCTTCCTGATCGGCGCAGACCAGCCAATCCGGTGTGCAGCCCAGCGCTGCAGCGGCCAGGCTCAAGGCCAGCTGCGGCGTGTTGTTGGTTTCGGATAAATGCGCCAGCGCGAGATGCCGCAACCGCGAGCAATCGATGCCGCCGAGCAAACCCGCCGCCTGCACGTTGCTGAGATGGCCGAGGCTGCCGCCGACGCGGCGCTTCAAGGATTCCGGATATGGCCCGGCTTCGAGCATCGCAACATCGTGGTTGAACTCGATCAGCAAGGCATCGCAGGCGCTCAGCACCGCGCGCATGTGCGGCGTCACCGAGCCGGCATCGGACAGCACACCGACACGTCGCGCGCCATCGCTGAACACATACTGGCAAGGCTCACGTGCATCGTGCGGCACCGGATACGGTTGAATCTGCAGGTCGTCGATGATGAACATTTCGTGCGGGCTGATGCAGCGCGCCAGCTCCAGCGGCGCATCGCGCCAGGCGGCCAGCGTACCGCGCGTCAGCCACACCGGAATCTGATGATGCCGCGCCAGCCGCGCAACACCGCCGAGATGATCGTCGTGCTCGTGCGTCACCAGAATCGCATCCAGATCATCCGCGCTCAAGCCCAGTCTTTGCAGGCGCTTTTCGGTTTCCCGCAAGCCGAAGCCGCAATCCACCAGCACCCGCGTGGCGCCGCTTTCGATCACCGCAGCATTGCCTTTGCTGCCGCTGCCGAGATACGCGAAGCGCATCATGCTGCGCGGCCTTGCGCCGACGGCCGCGTGCGGCGAGCGCTACTTCTTATGCTGGCCTCCGCTCGGCGCATTCGGCGTGTAGAGCGGGAACGTCATCACATTGGAAGACTCGCCGCTGGCCGGCTTGATCCGCGCCGGGCCGGACTTCGCCACTTCATCGATCCGCACCACCGCGTGCAGCGGAATATAAGTGCGCACGACGTTGGCGAATTCGGTTTTGAGTTTTTCCTCGGAAGGATCGACCAGCAAGGTGGTCTTCTCGCCGAACACCAGCTTCTCGATTTCGACGAAGCCCATCATCGCGCCGTGGCTCACATTGCGCGCATAGATTTCGTAGATCTGCCCCTGATTCTGGAACGTCACTCGATAAAGGCGCTGGCTGCTCATGCGGATGGATAGCAAAATTTCTCCTATTATCCGATTTACTGGCCGCAGCGACAAATTTGTGTGCCTGAACGCCCGAACACCGCATTGAACGAGCGCATTCAAGGACGATCCGCGTTGCGGCCCAAGCCATCGCCGCGGTCATCGTCTCACCGTCGTAAAGAAGCGTAAATACTGGAAGCTTTGCGAACCCTGTCATTTGCGGGAAGTCTCAAGCCCTGCCTGCGGCGGCGACAACAGTCCCGCCGAGGGCAAACCACTACAGGAGCGACAGATGAAACCCAACACCATGTCCGCAGGGAAATTATTCGCAGGGATTTTATTCAGCCTCGGCAGCCTCACCGCCTTGCCGAGCCATGCCGGGATCAATCTCGATATCGACGTTGCGCCGCCCGCGCCGCGCGAGGAAGTCGTCCCGCCGCCGCGTGAGGGCTACGTCTGGGCGCCGGGTTATTACAACTGGAATGGCCACCAGCACGTCTGGGTTCAGGGACATTTCATCCGCAACAAACCCGGCCGGCATTATGTCGCCGACACCTGGGAACAGCGCGATGGTCACTACCATCACAACCCCGGACATTGGGAACGCTAAGCGCGTTTCTCGAAATAAAAAGGCCGCATCCAGCGGCCTTTTTTTCGACCGCCTGGAATTTCTAACCAAATCTCCCAGTGATGTAATCCTCGGTTTTCGACTGGCGAGGCTTGGTGAAAATCTGTGCGGTTTCACCGAATTCGATCAGCTCGCCGAGATACATGAACGCGGTGAAATCGGCGACGCGCGCGGCTTGCTGCATGTTGTGGGTGACGATGACGATGGTGTAGTCGCTCTTCAACTGGTAGATCAGTTCCTCGACTTTGGCGGTGGCGATTGGGTCCAGCGCGGAGGTGGGTTCGTCGAGCAGGATCACTTCGGGCCGCACGGCGATCGTGCGGGCGATGCATAAGCGTTGCTGCTGGCCGCCGGAAAGGCCGAGGCCGCTCTGGTTCAACTTGCCTTTTACTTCATCCCATAAAGCGGCGCGCTTCAGCGAGCTTTCGACGCGATCGTCCAGCTCGGATTTCGGCAGACGTTCGTACAGGCGAATACCGAAGGCGATGTTGTCGTAGATCGACATCGGGAATGGCGTGGGCTTCTGGAACACCATGCCGATGCGCGCGCGCAGCAGGTTCAGATCCTGCTTCGGGTCGAGCACGTTGCCGCCGTCGAACTTGATCGTGCCTTCGGCGCGCTGCTTCGGGTAAAGATCGTACATGCGGTTGAAGATGCGCAGCAGCGTGGATTTGCCGCAGCCGCTAGGGCCGATCAGCGCAGTGACCTTCTTGTCGTAGATCGGCATCGTCACATGCTTCAGCGCGAGGTAATCGCCGTAATAAAAGTTGACGTCGCTGACTGAAATGCGTTCGGCCAGCGGCGGCTTGCTGGTTTCCGGCGTAGTGATGCCCAGATAAGGCCGCGGTTTGACCGTGTTGAAACCAACGCCGGCGATGGGCTGATCGTTCATAAAATTCCAAAAGGCTCGGGGTCAATCGTTGGTTCTGGATTGCGACAGCGAACGCGCGCCGATATTCAAGGCCAGCACCGCCAGCGTGATGATCAGCGCGCCGGTCCACGCGAGCTTCTGCCAGTCCGCGTACGGCGACAAGGCGAACTGGAAAATCACGACCGGCAGATTCGCCATCGGGGCGTTCATGTTGCTGCTCATGAACTGGTTGTTGAGCGCGGTGAACAGCAGCGGCGCAGTCTCGCCGGTGATGCGTGCGATCGCCAGCAACACGCCGGTAATCATGCCCGCTCGCGCGGCGCGATAGGCCACCTGCACGATCATCAGCCAGCGCGGCGAACCGAGCGCGCTTGCCGCTTCGCGCAGACCATTCGGCACCAGCAGCAGCATGTCTTCGGTAGTGCGCACGACCACCGGCAGCACCAGCAGCGATAGCGCAACACCTCCGGCCCAAGCCGAGAAGTGGCCCATGTGGACCACCATGATTTCGTAAACGAACAGGCCGATGACGATCGACGGCGCCGACAACAGCACATCGTTGATGAAGCGCACGACCGAAGCGAGCCAGCTGCCGCGGCCATACTCGGCCATGTAAGTTCCGGCCAGCATGCCGATCGGTGTGCCGATGGCGGTGCCGAGCAGCGTCATCATCACGCTGCCGTAAATTGCGTTGAGCAAGCCGCCAGCGCTGCCAGGCGGCGGCGTCATTTCGGTAAATACGGCGAGCGAAAGTCCGCTGAACCCTTTGTATAGCAGCGTCGCCAGAATGAAGGCCAGCACGATCAAGCCCGATGCGGCCGCCGCCCAAGCGGACGCCATGACGACCACATTGCCGAAACGCCGGCGCCGATACATGGCGGCATTGATCGCCATCGCTTCAGGTTCCCGCGCGCTTCTGCAAGCGCAGCAGCAACAGCCGCGCGCCGGCCAGCACGATGAAGGTGATGACGAACAGCAGCAGGCCGAGCGCGATCAATGACGAGGTATAGAGATCGCCATCGGCTTCGGTGAATTCGTTGGCGATTGCCGCAGAAATCGTCGTGCCCGGCGCCAGCAGCGAGGCGGAAATACGATGCGCGTTGCCGATGACGAACGTCACCGCCATGGTTTCGCCGAGCGCGCGGCCTAAGCCGAGCATAACGCCGCCGATGACGCCGGTTTGCGTGTACGGCAGCACCACTTTGCGCACCACTTCCCAGGTCGTGCAGCCCAAACCATAAGCAGATTCCTTCAACACCGGCGGCACGGTTTCAAACACATCCCGCGTCACCGAGGTGATGTACGGCAGCACCATAATGCTGAGGATGATGCCGGCCGTGAAAATGCCGATGCCATACGGCGGCCCGGAAAATAGCGAGGACAACACCGGCACCGGCGCGAACAGCGCGATCAGGAACGGCTGCACATAAGCCTGCAAAAACGGTGCGAGCACGAACAAGCCCCAGATGCCGTAGATGATGCTGGGAATGCCGGCGAGCAATTCGATCGCGGTGCTGATCGGCCGCTTGAGGCTGCGCGGGCAAAGTTCGGTGATGAAGATGGCGATGCCGAGACTCACCGGAATGCCGATCAACATGGCGATGAAGGACGTCACCAGCGTGCCGTAAATCGGCGCCAGCGCACCGAATTTTTCGGTGGCCGGATTCCAATGCTCGGCGGTGAGAAAACCCCAGCCGAATTCGCGGAACGCCGGAATCGAACCCTGGATCAGCGCGATGATGACGCCGCCGAGTAATAGCAGCACGGTGATCGCCGCGGTGCGCGTGGCAATGCGCATCAACGCATCCCAGACGCCATGCCGGCGCAACTGGGCTGCGGAAATCTCGCTGGAGGCGGAAGCCTCGAATGGTCGTGCCACGGAAAAGGTTTGACTCACGATAAGACCCGTAAGACTTTACTCGAAACGAGAAAGCCGGCGAAACGCCGGCCTCTCATTATTGAGGAACGATTGCAGAAATTACTTCCAGAGCGGCAGTCCGGCGCCATCCTGCAGACTGTCTTTCCAGGTTTTTTCAACCAGCTCGACCACCGGTTTCGGAATCGGCACATAGTCCAGTTCCTCGGCCAGCTTGGTGCCGTTCTTGTACGACCAATCGAAGAATTTCAGCGCTTCGCCAAGTGCAGCGGCGTCAACCGGTTTCTTGTGGACGAGGATGAAACTCGCACCGGTGATCGGCCAGCTTTCCGCACCGGCCTGATTGGTCAGCACCAGATAATAGCCCGGCGCATGCGCCCAATCAGCATTCGCAGCGGCGGCCTGAAATGCGCTCGCCTGCGGGTCAACCGTCTTGCCGTCCTTGTTGACCAGCTTCAGGTACGTCATCTTATTCTGCTTCACGTAAGCGTATTCGACATAGCCGATGGCGCCATCGGTCTGGCCGACAAAACCGGCCACACCTTCGTTGCCCTTGCCGCCGATTCCGGTGGGCCATTCCACCGCTTTATCGACGCCAACCTTCTCTTTCCATTCCGGGCTGACCGCGCCGAGATAGCTGGTGTAGAGGAAGGTCGTACCGGAGCCATCCGAGCGATGCACTACGGCGATCAGCGTGGCCGGCAACTTGGCTTTCGGGTTCAGCTTCTTGATCGCGGGATCGTCCCAGGATTTGACCTTGCCGAGAAAAATATCCGCGAGTGTCGGGCCATCCAGAGTCAACTCGCCGGGCTTGATACCCTTGATGTTGACCACCGGAATCACGCCGCCGATGATCATCGGAAACTGGATCAGGCCATCAGCGTCGAGGTCTTTCGGCTCCAGCGGCGCGTCGGAAGCACCGAACGTCACCGTGTTCGCCTTGATCTGTTTGATGCCGCCGCCGGAACCGATCGACTGATAATTCAGGCCGACCCCGCTGGCGGTTTTGTAGGCGTCCGCCCACTTCGCGTAAACCGGGTAAGGAAATGTGGCGCCGGCGCCGGAAATATCGGCAGCCATTGCCGCCGGCAACGCCAGGGACGCGGCTGCGCCGATCACCATCGAACGCAATGTCGCTTTCTGAAAAATGCTCACGGGTTTGCTCCGGTGAAGATGCCTAAGAAATTAGAAGTTGTTCTGGAAATCTTTATCTTGCGAATTGTTCTGGCTGCACTATTGGCTGCACTAACTTCGCGGCAGAAGCTTACGGTCAATAATTGACAGTTTCGTTACAGCCTGTCATCCGCAAATAAATCAATCCTTTATCGATTTTTCGCGGCTTCTGCCGCGGTTTTCACTGGTTTTTGAGGACGGACAATCACGGTGCAGGTCATGCCGGCGCTGAGCATCAGATCGTCCGGAATGGAATCGATCTGCACGCGCACCGGCACGCGCTGCGCCAGCCGCACCCAGTTGAAAACCGGGTTCACATTCGACAGCAATTCCTGACCGGTGGCGTTGTCCCGATCGGTGACGCCGCGCGACAGGCTTTCGATATGGCCATGCAGCAAAGCGCCGCCGCCGAGCAGACGGATATCGACGACCTGGCCGAGCCGCAGCATCGGCAATTTGGTTTCCTCGAAATAGCCGTAGACATAAAACGAATCGGCGTCGATCAAGGCCAGCGCGGCGCGGCCGGCGGCAGCGTAATCGCCGACGAAAGTATTGAGGTTGGTGACGTAGCCATCGACCGGCGCGTGGATGCTGGCACGTTCCAGATTGAGCCGCGCGACTTCGAGTTGCGCCTGCGCCTGACGAGCTTGCGCCTCGGCCGCACTCGCCTCGAAACCGGAAGCCTCGCGCGCTTCGCTGGACACGACCACGCCATCGAGCCGCGCGCGGCGTGAAGCTTCGCTGCGTTTCTGATCGAGCGCGGCTTTGCGCACCGCAACTGCCGCTTCGGCTTCGGCGACGGCGTGTTGAAAGCGCAGTGGATCGATGGTGAACAACAGATCGCCGCGATGCACTCGCTGGTTGTCGTGGACCGCGACTTCCGTCACCAGACCCGACACATCCGGCGCAAGATTGATGACATCCGCACGCACGCGGCCGTCGCGCGTCCAGGGCGAATATTCGTAGTGATGCCAGAGCCGGAAAGCCAGCAGAATCGCCAGCGCGAAAATCGCCAGCGTCAGCAGAATGCGGAGGATATTGCGCAGATTCATGGAAGCAGCCTCGTGACTTCTCGTGATTTATGGGGTGCGGCTCATTGCTGCAATACCCAGGCGGCGCCGACGAACAGGCAGATGAACAGGCTCAGCCGGAACAACGGTGGATGCCAGACGCGCTGATAAAAACCGAAGCGTCCGAGCGCGGTATCGAGCAGCCAGTAGCACGCAGCGACGCCGATCAGAATCGGCAATAGCGTCGGCAACAGCACGCCGTAAATGGCGACTTCACGCGGCATCGCTGGTGTCCTCTGGTGCTGGTTCCTCGGCGATTTGGGCGCGATCCATATCCAGCGTGCGAACCATTTCGGCGAACCACGGCTCGTCGTTTAGAATGCCGCGGATGCGCATCAGATCAGTCGCCATGCGCCACAGCGGATCGTCGATCGCATGGATGGGCCGGTCACTCGCAACGTCGTCAATCACCACAGACGGCAGTTGATAAATATCCGGCTGCAAGGCAATCGCTGCTTCCACCGCGGCCAGCGCAGCGGCTCGCTTGATTGGAGACGGCCGATGCAACAGCGCCAGAATGTTGTGCAACAAGGCGTTCAACATCGGCGCCGGGAAACGCGCGCCGGCATCGCGCGCCGCGCGGCGCAGATGGATGATGGCATCGCCGAGATCGAGCACCGCCAGCGCATGCGCCAACTGCGGCAGATGCTCGCCGCGACTGCGATCCGCGCGGCTCACCAGCTGCACCAGCGAATCGCGCGTGCGGCTTTCAAAACGCGCACGCAGGCCGATCAGCCGCGCACGACAGGCCAGCTCGGCATTGCGGCGCAGTTGCGCGCGCATGCGCAACGCAAACTCGCGCGGCGCGGCCGGCATGACCGCGGTCAACATCAGCAAGCCGGCAATCACGCCGAGAATCTGCGCGATACCGTTGTTGAAAAACCCGATCGGATCGTAATCCATCACATTGTTGATGCCGACCAGATTGGCAAACAGCAGATTGAAGCCGAGGCCAATGCCGGCAATGCTCGGCGTCGCCATCGCGTAAACGCTGGCCATCGCAAACGGCGCGAATGCCGCGCACAGCAGCGCGAATCCCTCCAGATGCGGCAGTACGGCGAACAACAAAAAACCCGCCGCCGGCATGGCGATGATGAATCCGTAAAGCAGATTGCGTGCGGCTACTGCCGGTTTCGGCGCCGCCGCAAACAAGGCGCAGATCACACCGGCGATGATGGTGGCCGAAGCACCGGCCGGCCACGCGCTGACGATCCAGAAACCGGCGACCAGCAGCACCGTGAGGAAGGCGCGCAAGCCCATCATCACAGCACCGAGGGTTTCGGTATGCGGGGAAAACGGCGCGACCCGATGCGGTAGTTTTGCGCCGAGTTGATCGAGCGCGGCATAGGCTTCGGTGACTCGCGTCAGTGCTTCGAGAAAACGATCGAACTGGCGCGCCACCGTGTCGAATCGAATCTCGGGAAATGCCTTGCCGGCCGCACGCGTCGCGGTATCGACTTCAACATGCGTGGCTCTCAGGCGCTGCGGCAACTGGCTGCGGAACTCGCGCAGATCACTTAAAACGCGGCGCGCTTCCGCGGCGTTTGCGGGCGGTCTGCCGCCGGGTTGTAGAGCCATCAACAACGGATCGCTGAGCGCGCGAAATGCTGCGACGATGGCCTCGTCACCCGCACGCCGGCGACGGCCGAGCATCGCGTAAAAACCATAAAACGCTGTACCGACATTCATGAACTCAGCGTTGTACAGCCGCAGCCGCGCACTGCGCACGCGGATTTCCGGATTCTCGAAATAGCCGGATTCGCGCAAGCCTTCGAACTCGATCGCGCGCGTGATGAAGGCCAGATTGCTTTCCTCGAACGCCGCCAATTCCAGGCGTCCATCGCGCGCTTGCTGCAAGTAGTCGATGAAGCTGGCGTAGCCTTCGCGTACCGCCTTGATCAGCTGATCGGTGACGCGGTTCGGCAATAGCAGATCGGCAAACACGCCCGCGCAAAAAATGCCGAGCATCACTTCGGAAACGCGGAACAAGGCGATATCGAACACCGCTTGCGGCTGCGCCAACGCCGGCAAGGCGATGATGCTCGCGGTGTAGCCGGACAGCACGAACGCGTAAGCCTGGAAGCCGCGAAAGTAGGCCGCGCCGGTGGTACAAATGCCGAGCCACGCCGCCAGCAGCACGATGAACAGATTGCGATCTTGCACCACATTGCCGATCAAAAGGATGGCGATCGCAGCACCGGCGAGTGTGCCGATGGTGCGATAAAAACTTTTCGCCAGCACCTGGCCGGCCTGCGGCAAGGAGACGATAAAGACCGTCGTCATCGCCGTGGATGGCGAAGTGAAGCCGAGACGAAATGCGATCCACAAAGCCGCGCAGACCGCAAGAAACGTGCGCAGCACAAAAATCCACTTGGGCCATTCGAGCGCTCGCCAGTCGCGCAGCGCTTCGGCGATCACGCTCACAGGTTTTGCAGGCGATGATGCAGCTATCGCGTTTGAATCCGGCATGACAGGACTCACGTTGCGCGCTCGGCAACAGCCAGCAGATTGCGATCCAGCTGCGCCAATTGCTTGCGCAGCAGCCTGTGCAGTTCGCGCAATTCGGCGGCGCTGAAATCGCCGTAGATTTTCTGCAGCAATTGCGTCATCACGGGTTGCAGGCTTTCGATCAACTGAATGCCGCGCCGCGTCAGCGACACCACCACGCTGCGCCGGTCATCAACGCCCGCCACGCGCGCAATCAAACCTTGCTCGGTGAGTTCATCGCAGATGCGCGTGATGTTGGTGCGCTTCTCGCCGCTCGCGTCCGCCAGTTGCGAAGGGCTCAAGCGATCATCCGCAGTGCCGTACAACATCATCAGCGTGTTGTAGGCGACCAGATTGAGGCCGTGCGGGCGCAGCGCCAGATTGGCGGATTCCTGCGACAGCTTGTTGATGTGGCGGCCGAGCCGCGTCAGGCTGCTGAGCTGTGCCGGAAAATTCGGCAACCGTTGGCGGCTCACGGCGATGCGCGCTTCGGCGGCACTGAAACTGTCGATTGGCTTCGGCGCAAGCTTGGTTGTCCGCTTGTGTGTTGAAGATGCGCGCGCGCGTGGCTTGCTCATGGCGTGGCTTCGCTGCCAGGTTTCGTTAACGTAGTTGCGGAAGGATTGCTCGCCTTGATGCCCGCATGACTCATCGGATCAGCAATCGCATCGTCGACCGCATTGGCGACTGGATCAGCCAGCGGATGCTTCGCTGCGGCCTGCTGCAAAACTTCGGCGCTGTTCGTGGTATCCACAAAACCGCCGCCGAGTGCTTGCATCAGTCCTGCATGCGCATCGAGCTGGCTGGCGGCGATTTGCGCGAGTGTTTGCCGTTGCGCGAGCAGGCCGGTTTGAGTGGCGAGCACGGTCAGGTAATCCGTGAGTCCGGCACGAAAACCGATCAGCGCTTCGTCATAGGCTTTCTGTGCGGCATCCAGGGCTGTTTGCGCCGCTTGCCGTTGACGCGCGCCCGACTGCACCGCTGCGATCTGATCGGCCACTTGCTGCAAGGCCTGAATCACCGCCGCGTTGTAGCGATCCACGGCGAGATCGTAATCGGCAGTGCGGCCGGCGAGGTTCGCACGCAGGCGTCCGCCTTCAAAAATCGGCAGCGTGATCGCCGGGCCGTAGCCGTAAGTGGCGGCGTCGCCGCCAAATAATTTATCGAAGCTCAGTGCCTGCAAGCCGGCGAATAGCGACAGGTTGATGTTGGGATAAAACTGCGCGACGGCGACATCGATATTTTTCGCCGAAGCCTCGACGCGCCAGCGCGCGGCGACGATGTCCGGCCGGCGTGCGATCAGCTCCGCAGGCACCACGCTCGGCAACACTGCCTTGTCCATCTGAGACAACAAAACCGGCCGCACCAGCGCTTCACCCGCACCCGGACCTTGACCGCTCAATGCCGCCAGCTGATTGCGCAAAATACTTAGCGTATTGTCGGCCTGTTCCAGCCGCACGCGCACCGGTGCGACTTGCGCCTCGGCCTGACTCACTTGCAAGGACGACAGCAAGCCAACCTGATAACGCCGCCGCGTGATGTCGAGAACCTGCTGCTGTTGCGCGAGCGTATCGGCCAGCACATCGCGCAGCGCATAGGCCAGCGACAAGCGAATGTAGGTGCGCACCAGCGAAGTCTGCAAGCTCAACCGGGCTTCGCTGCCATCGACTTGCGCGGCACGCAGCGCGCCGATGGCGGCTTGCCAACCGCTGCGATTCTTGCCCCACAGATCGAGTTCGTACGACAAACCCAGATCGATATTGTTATCCCAGAACAGTTCGCCGTTGTACGGCGGCGGCGTCTCGCCAAGCTTGCTGGCATGCACGCGATTGAGCTTGGCGTCGGCGTCGAGCTTCGGCCACAAGCTGGCCACGGCACCACCGGCGAGCGCCTGCGCTTGCGCGATGCGATCCGCGGCAATATGCAAATCCGGATTTTCAGCGCTGGCGATTTCGATCAGGCCGTCGAGCTGCGGATCGCCATAAATCTGCCACCACGATGACGCGCCGTTTTTTACGTCAGTATCGTCCAGCGATTCAGCGACTGCGGCAGTGATGATGGCGCTGCCGGCATCCAGCGCATTGGCATCGAGCGGCTGCGAGTGCGCGACGAACTCGCCGCGATTAGCGCAGCTGGACAGGATTGCCGCAAACATCAGCGCAAGCAAGCCGTTCGCAGCATTTTTTGTCATGCATTCATAACAGGTTATAAACCGAATAGTTCATTTATGAACTATATAACAAAAAAAATAAAACCGGGCCAGCGAGTCGTGATGATTTATCGAGATGCAGCGGCAGATCAGATGGGTGCCAGAGACTAATCCGAGGCCAAACAATTAATTCGCAGGCAATCCATCAGCAGACGGCCCGAAAAGTACTCAGCCTTGATGACACAACTTTGGGAATCTCGCCAGCGTCCGCGATAGCGATTTCAACACGCCGACCGCGTGCTCGAATCCGGCTTTTGAAGCTGGGCTTTTTAGGTATCGTTTTCCAGCGGACAAACCTGCGAGCGCAGGTTGCGCGATCCCCAGCGGCCGTCCTTACGCTCGAATTCGTAGCCGGTGGTGCCGCCGCAGGAGGGATTGTTCAGGCTTTGCGCGTAGAAACAGGCGAAAGCGCGATCGGGGCCGTTGGTGAACCACAACACTTCGGGGCCGCCGGGCAGATTTTCCAGTGCCAGCAGATCATCTGCATTCGTGGGCGGCGCGGCAAGCCGGGTCCAGCCGGGGCCGGCGAGTTCCGAACAAATGCGAGTGCGTCCGCCGGCACACGCGCCAAGGCCGATCAACAAAAACAGGACGAGCAGCGTCTTGGCGGATTTCATCGAAGTGTCGATTACGGACGTGGTACGTTATCCGATCGCTGAATCGCTTGCCAGATAACGATAATAAGTGACCCCGAAATCCTGCACGCTGCCGCTTTCGCGGCTGCCGACGCGCTCGATCAGGAAGCCCTTTGCTGCAGGTTGCAGACCGGGCGCGGCAAGGCCATCGTGCAGCGCTTCGTATTGTTGCTGATCGAGATCGACCGCACCGGTTAGCGCCCGCGCCCAGCCGATTTTTGCAGCCGCCGTTCTCCAGCCGCTGGCGACACGCGCCGGAATGGCTTCGGCGGCGTCGCCGCTGCCGTAACCCATCACCAGCATTTCGTGGCCGGCGAGTTCGCGGCCGCTGTCGGCGGCTTCTTCAAATCCGGCGGCGATCCAGGCGGGTAACGCGGCGGAATAAAGATTGCCGGCTTCCATCATCGCCGCCGAGCCGAGCTGCATCTTGTCGTCCACCACTTCGCGGTAGCGCGCGGATTCGCGCAGAACCTTGCTCAAGCTGGCGCAGAGCGGATAAGGCTCGGCCAGTTGCTCATTGAAATCAGGCTGGAACGCACGCTGCGCCAAGCCTTCCATCTCAGTCAACACTTTCGCCGGATCGATACCGGCCTGCGCGCAATAGCCATTCAGTTCGGCGCGCCCGCTTTCGCCATCGCTGCCGAGCGCGAACAGATACGCCAGCGCCCAGGCCGCGTGCGGCATGCGGTGATACGGCCGGTGCATGAATACGGCTTCGAGATTGCGGAAATAGTCACCGCGTTCGCCGCCGCGTTTTGCCAGCATCAGATCGAGCGCGGCCAGCGTTTCGTCGACATAAGCGGCAGTTGAATACTTGCCGTTGAACACCGGGAAATCGCGCAGACGGCCGTTCGCTGGCAGCGTTTGTCCGGCGAAGCGTGCGAACGGTTTGCGGAAATCGAGATGGCGGAAGCTCGATGCGCTCGCGCCCGCTTTCAAATCCAGCGCGAGCAGTTGCGGATCGGCTTCCAGCAACATCGCCACCGCGCCGGCGCCTTGGGTTGGCTCGCCAGTGCTGCCGCGGGCGTATTCGGCGATGTCGGATGCGACCACGATTGCCTGCCGGCCGGCGCCATCGAAATTCAAGTAACGCAGTGCGGCTTTAATGCCGTAAAGCCCGCCGAGGCAAGCCTGCTTTAACTCCGGCACTTCGCAGTCGCGCGCCAGTCGCGGCATTCCGCGCGCAGCAAGTCCGCGATCGACCAGTCCGCGCACGATGATCGCGCCGCTGGCGTTGTCCATGCTGGATTCGGTGCCGAGCGCGAGGAAGCCGATGCGTTGCGGATCGATCGCATAGCGCAGGATCAGATCGAGTGTGGCGTTTGCCGCCATCGTGTAGACGTCTTCCTCGATTCCGGGCACACGAAAGCCGGTGCCGATGACGTTGCGGATTTTGTCCCAGACGTTGCCGGTCCAGCCGCACCAGGCTTTCAGATCGACGCGATAAGGCGGAACGTAGGCCGAGAATCCGCTCAGGCCATAACTTGCTGCGCTCATGTCTTTTTTATGAAGGAATCCAGAATCGGAAGTTTAAGGCTTCGCGGCCGCATCGACAGGGTTATGGCGGCGCGCCTCGATGGCGCTTCAGACCTGCGCATCGTAGGTGCGATTTTTCCAGCGCGAACGCACGCCGCGCCAATAGCTGATCGCCGAACTCCAGGTCATCGCCAGATACAGCGTGCCGGTCAAGGGCAGCAGCAATGCCCAAGCCGGTGAAAGCTTGTAATAACGAAGCGTCGGCCAGTAGCCGAGCATCATCGCAATCAGCGCGGCGGCAGCGAGCGGTGTAACGGCAGGTAGCGTCAGCGCGAACAATGGCAGCCAGTACGCGGCGGCGAAAATCGTGGTGACCAGCAATAGCAGGGTCAGCGAATAACCCAACTGCGTGTAAGCCGAGCGCGCGACCATTTGATGAATCGATTGCAGCGTGCCATAAGGCCGCAGCGAAACTACGCCGCGGCTGATGCCGGTCCAGGTGCGAAAGCCGGCGCGTTTGATCTGCCGCGCCAAAGTGCAATCGTCGATCAAGGCACCGCGCAGACTTGCAAATGCGCCGATGGTTTGCAGCGCCTGCGTTTCCACGAGCACGCATCCGCCCGCCGCCGCGGCCACATACTTGAAGCGCGAATTCGACAGGTGAAACGGATACAGCAGCTTGAAGAAGTAGACGAACGCCGGCAGCAGCAAGCGATCCCAGAACGAGGTACGGCGCAGGTCGGCCATCAGCGAAATGAAGTGTGCGCCGGTAGCTTTGCGCTGCTCAAGCAAGGCGGGCAGCAGGCCGGGTTCGAGCGCGATATCGGCGTCGAGCAGCAGCGTCAGTTTTGACTGCACGCGGCTGCGGCCCTGCTCCAGCGCCCATAATTTGCCAGCCCAACCGCTCGGCAAAGGCGCGCCGCGGAGCACTTCGACATTGGCAAAGCGGCGCGCGATTACGGCAGTGTCGTCTTCCGATTGATCGTCGACCACGATCACACGCAGACCGCGGCCTTGCTGCTGCAACGAAGTCAGCGTCTGCGCAATCACTTCGGCTTCGTTGCGCGCCGGGATCAGCACCGTGACTTCGCTGCAATCGGCATCGGCGCCATCCATCATCGGCTCGATGCGTTCGCGCGTACTCCACGGCCGCCACGGCGCGAGCAGCACGCCGAACCAGATCATCGCCGCAGGCAGCGCCAGCCACAGCATGGCGGCATTCAACGAGCGAAAACGCGCGCGACGGCTACGCGATGAACAACATCAAAGCTCGACGTGCGTTTCGACTTCCGCAGATTCCGCCGGACGCTGGATGGCACTGACCGGAATTTTCACTGCGGTGGCATCCGCGCGCTTGCCGTAAGTTACCGGCAGATCCGGCGCCATCGGGCCATCGATGCACGGGCCTTTCAGCGCCACGCGCAGTGCTTTCAAGGGATGCGCAAAAGTGTCGTTGACGGCAGTGCCTTCAAAACCGCAATGCGCCATGCAGTTGTCGCATTTCGGGTTGCGGCCGACGCCATAATTTTCCCAGTGCGTGGTCTCCATCAGCTCCTTGTAGGAACTGGCGTAGCCTTCGTCGACCAAGAGATAGCAGGGTTTCTGCCAGCCGAACACGTTGTACGTCACCGTGCCCCAGGGCTGGCATTGATAGGCCTGATTGCCGGCGATGAAATCCAGATACATCGGCGACAGGTTGAACACCCAGTTTGCATCGCGCTTTTTGCCTTCGCCGAAAATGTCGCGGAACAACTGCTTGCTCTGCGTGCGGCCGAGGAACACGTCCTGCTTCGGCGCGTGCTGATAGCTGTAGCCGGGCGCAACCGTGATGCCTTCGATGCCGAGCGTCATCGCGTAGTCGAAGAAATCGGCAACCTCCTTCGGATGCTCGCCGTTGAACAGCGTGCAATTGACGGTGACGCGAAAGCCTTTCGAGCGCGCCAGCTTGATCGCAGCAACAGCCTTCTCGAACACGCCTTCCATCGACACCGCGCGATCATGCTGTTCCTTCAGACCATCCAGATGGATCGACCAGGTGAAGTACGGCGACGGCTTGTACTCGTCGATGTGCTTCGGCAGCAGGATCGCATTGGTGCAGAGGTAGACGAACTTCTTGCGCGCGACGATGCCTTCGACGATCTGCGGCAGTTCCTTGTGAATCAGCGGCTCGCCGCCGGGAATCGACACCATCGGCGCGCCACATTCATCGACTGCCTTCAGCGCATCCGCCACGCTCACGCGCTTCTGCAGAATCTCTTTCGGATAATCGATCTTGCCGCAGCCGGAACAGGCCAGGTTGCATTGAAACAAGGGCTCCAGCATCAGCACCAGCGGATAACGCTTCTGGCCGGTGAGCTTCTTGCCCAGAATGTACTTGGCAACCTTGACCTGCTGAATCACGGGAACTGCCATTTGAATCTCCGAATGCTTGCCGCGTTAACTGGACGAGACGATTGACCGCGTCGCTTCGTTCGATACGAATTTGAATAAGTGCAGTCTACGACGCATTGGCCGTCAACGGCGTCATAACTTCAGAATACTCGCGCCGCATGCGCGACCATTCAATCTTGAACCACGGCGTGAACACAGCCGGATTCGCTTCGATTTCGGCATCCAGCGCAGCCGGTTCGATATAGCGTGTCGCCGCGATTTCATTGGCATTCACGCGCGGTGCGGCGTCGCTGTGGCCCGCATAAACCCAGCACAATTCGTTCTCGGCGCCATCGTCGTCGAATTGCGCCTGGTACTGGAATTTGAACAGGAATCGCAATTCGCATTCGAGCGCCAGTTCTTCCTTGAGCCGGCGATGAATCGCGGTTTCCATGCTCTCGCCGCGACGCGGATGACTGCAACAGGTGTTGGACCAGAACTTCGGCCACAGCCGCTTGCCACTAGCCCGCTGCTGCAACAGCACACGGCCTTGCGTATCGAACACGAACAGCGAAAACGCGCGGTGCAAAGTTCCGCGGCCGACGTGCGCGTCCGCCTTTTGCAGGAATCCGACTTCACGATCCTGTTCATCGACCAGGATCAGCGGCTCGTCGTCGAACGAGACGATACGATCGGTAGAAGTCATCTCAGAACCGCCGCGAGCGAAGGCGGATGTGCGCCGCCGGAGCGCAGAACCCGGAGCGTACATGCGAGTGCGTGAGGATTCCGCCAGCCGTTTTATCGGCCGCCGGCGTGCAAGCCGCCGAGCGCAGCAGGTTATGAACTAACTTCCTACCCAATTTGCACCTCTATCGCCTGATATCCCGCATCGCGCAGCGCCGCTGCCACCTTGGCGGAATTTTCCGGGCACAGTGCGATGATCGAACCGCCGCCACCGCCGCCGGTGAGCTTGGCGCCGATCGCGCCATGCTCGCGCGAAATCTGCACCAGTTCCTCGACTTCCCAGCTCGACACCTGTAAGGCATTCAGCAGGCCATGGCAGATGTTCATCAGCTGGCCCAATTGTTCGAGATCGCCGGTCTGCACTGCGTTCAGGCCTTGCAATGTGAGCGCGTCGATCTCGCGGAAAATGCGCTCGTACAGTTCGGGATTTTTTTGCCAGGCCTTGCGCACGCCGCCGACCGTTTTCGCAGTCAGACTTTCCTTGCCGCTGATGCCGATCACCAGCGGAATCGGCTTCGCCGCCTTGACTTCGCGCATCAGCGGCGCGCGGCCATCGTCGTAGCGTTTATACAGCAGAAACTGGCCGTAAGTCGCCACCGTGTTGTCGATGCCGGATGGCGTGCCGTGCGCCACTTTCTCGCACTCGTATGCCAGTTCGTTGACTTGCGCATCGCTCAAAGCCAGCTTGAAATGCTGGTCCAGCGCACGCACGATCGCCACCGCAATCGCCGACGAACCGCCGAGGCCCATGCCGCGCGGCACATTCGGAAACACTTCGATTCGCATTGAACGCTCGGTCAGTCCGAGCTTGTCGAACACGATGCCGAGCGAACGCTGAAACGAGTCGCGGTGCGCCGGATCCTTGTGCAGGCGCGATTCCATGCCCCAGCGCGGAATGATCAAATCCACACCCGGATTCGGACCGCCCATGTCGGAATCCTGCACCACCGCTTCGATCGCCAGCGGCACTGGTGCAGCGATGGCGTGACTGCCGTAAACCACCGCGTGCTCACCGAGCAGAATGATCTTGCCATGACCCTGCGAACGCGGCGCAGTGGAAGCGGTTTCGACCGGCTCGTGACGCGATTGCTTACGCACCTGCACGACGATTTCCTGTGCTTTCCAGATCTTGATATCACCGCCTTCGATCAGGCGCTCGACCACGGTATCGAAAATCTCCGGCGTCGCACCCGCGGCGATCGCCACACTGCGCGCATGCAGCGTCATGTGGCCAACCTGAATGCCTTCGGTGACCAGCGCGCGCAGCGCCGAGAAATTCTGCGCAAGGCCGACCGCGCCCATCACTTCCGCTAGTTCGCGCGCGGATTTTACGCCGAGCAGGCGATGATTCAGCGCCACCGTCGGGTTCGATTGCAACGGCCCGCCGACGGTGCCGACTTTCAGCGGAATCTCGATTTCGCCGACCAGTTCGCCGTTGTCGCCCTTGAACCAGCGCGTCAGCGAGGTATAGCGGCCGCCGCGCGCGGCATACGCATGTGCGGCGGCTTCGATCGCGCGCCAGTCATTGCCGGTGGCCAGCGCGACCGCATCGATGCCGTTCATCACGCCCTTGTTATGTGTTGCCGCGCGATACGGATCGACGCTGGCAAAATCGTTGGCGAGGATGATACCGTCGCGCACCTGTTCGCCGTCGAAGCCCTTGCCGGCGAGTTGCGAATGCGGGATTACCGCCTTGGCGGTGACCATCGCGCGATCGGTCAGGTTCGACAGAATGCGCAGAAACACCTTGCCGCCGGTGATCGACTCCACCAGCGAGGCCACGCCTTCGCACATGGTGTTGACCAGATTCGCGCCCATCGCATCGCGCGTATCCACCAGCAGATGCACCACCAGCATGTCACTGCGTCCACCCGCCGTGGCTTGTGGCAGCGTGTGCAGGTGCACTTCCAGATCCTGCGCGCCGCCGCCGCGCGCCACCATCTGCGGGTGCAGGCTGTTGGCGAGGTTGATGATCTCGGTCTTGCGCTGCAACAGCGCAGCCTGCGCGCGCGGCACGTTCGGAATATCGACCACCTGCACCTGTCCGATCAGAATCGGCTCCGTGCTCACCACCTCGAAACCGCCGGCGCCGCGCACGATTTTCGCGGCGGACGACAGCGCGGCCACGATCGAAGGCTCTTCCACCACCAGCGGAATAACGTAATCGCGGCCGTTGATGAGAAAATTCAGACCGAGACCGACCGGCAAACCCATCACGCCGACGACGTTCTCGATCATCTTGTCGGCGCGGTTCAACTTCAGCGTGTGCTCGCCGGAAATCAGCGCCTGATAATCCGCCTCGGAAAGCCAGCCGCGCTCGCGCATCAGCCGCGCGCGATCCGCCACCGAGAGCTTGTAAAACTCTGGGAATCTGGCGCGATCAATGGCTGCATCCGGCGCGACGGCGTTGCCATCCGCTGCCGTTGCCGTCACGCCTGAAAGGGTGCTCATGCTTCAATATTCTCCATGAATTCCAGCCGCAGACCCTCGTCGTCGAGGCTCATCGGCACGCAGCGGAAACCTGCCGATTCCAGCGCCGCTGCGAAGTGCCGCAAGCTCGCCGGATCGAGCGCGAATGCCGCGCCCACATCGCCGCCGCCAGCGCCGCAGGATTTGTAGATGACCGCAGATTTGCGGGCCAATTCCGCTAGCCGCAGATGCTCCGCAGAAAAGATGCCAAGGCCGCTGGCGCGATCCAATTGCAACAGTTCCTTGCTGAATTGCGCGACCGAGCTTAGGAATGACTCGGCGTTCTGCTCGCGCACCGCGGCGGCGCCGGCTTCAGCGCTTGCGCTCAGCGCGACCATATGAGCCGCGTAATCAGCCGCATGCGCACTGCGCCAGGCTCGCAGCGTGCCGAGTAATTTTGGCGTGGATGCCGAACTGCCGGACCAGACGAAACACAAGCGCACGCTTGCGGGCCAGCGTATCGGCAGTGCCTGCGCAGGCTTGCCGTGGCCGGCGATGCGATATTCGATCAGGCCGCCGACGAGACTGGTGGCGACATCGACGCCGCTGCCCTGCCCGCCTTGGAAATCACGATGAATCCGCAGCAGTCGATCGAGCTGCGAATTGCGATCCGGGCTGGCCGCGTGTTCATCGGAAACTTGGCTCAGTGCCGAAGCCAGTGCCACCGTCAGCGCAGCGCTCGATCCGAGGCCGAGTTTATGCCGCTGACCACCGGACGCATCGAAAAACGCGGAAGTATCCAAACGCAAATCGAAGCCTTGCTCCAGACCTTGGCAGGCAACTGCAAACGGCTGCCCAAGCCCGCGCAGCACCTGATCCACCAAGGCCAGCGATTTTGCAGCGGCAGCGTCGGCCCATTGCGGTTCGCCGTTAGCGGAAAACTTCAGCGACGCCGCAGCATCGAGAATATCCGGCGCGTGGACGTGGCAGTGCTCGCCCGCGCGCGATTCGATTTTCACCACTGCGCGCCGATCGACCGCCATCGACAAGGCCGGCGCACCTTCCAGCACTGCGTATTCGCCCAACAAAACCACCTTGCCGGGCGCGCTGGCGACGATGTTCACGCGGCCGCCAGCTCGTTGATTTCGATCAGGCGCGCCGCGCCGCCGAGGCCGGTTTCGACGACATCGAGCACACCGGGCACGTCGCGCATTGCGGCAGCCACCGCAGCAGCAGCCTGCGGCTCGCAGACCGCTTTCACCTGCGGGCCGGCGTCGATCGTGAAGAACACCGGCAAGCCACTCGCGCGCAAGGCGCGCACGCGATGCATGCAGTCCATCGTCGCCGCGTTCCAGTACAGCAGGCCCGGTTGCGCGGCCAGCGCCAATGCGTGCATTTTCAGGCAACTGTGTTCGGAGATATCCGCGAGTTTCTCGAAATCGCGTGCCTGCACCGCGGCGCGTGCGATCGCCAGATCGGCTTCCTGGCCATCGACCCACGCGCGCTGGTATGGCGAAGTTTCGGCGGTGCGATTCATGCCCTCGGTCGAGCCGATCGCTTTCTCTTTTTTCGAGGTGATGGCGACCACAACACGCAGCGGCCAGGCGCTGGCATCGAGCATGGGCGTGGCGAATGAATCGCTGCCATCCTCGCATGCGCCACAGGTCCATTCGACAAAGCCGCCGAAAATCGAGCGTGCCGCGGAACCCGAACAGCGCCGCGCGAGAATCGATTGCTCGGCCAGCGATAAATCCAGATCGAGCGCCGCATTGCCGGCGACGATGAGCGCGGCAAAGCCCGAAGCGGAAGACGCAAGCCCCGCACCGGTCGGGAAATTATTGTGGCTTTCCACGCGGGCTCGGACCTGTGTGCCGGCGCGCGCACGAAGCAGATCGAGGCATTTCGCCACGCGGCGCAATTGCGCATCGTCGCGGCGGCCATTGAGCCGGAATTCGTCCTGGTCGAGCGCGACATCGAACCGCACGGAAGTGCGCGTCCACAAACTATCGAGCGTGATCGAAAGCGAGCCGACCACGGGCAGGTTCAGCGCGATATCGCGCTTGCCCCAGTATTTGATCAGCGCGATATTCGGCTGCGCCTGCGCCGCGGCTTGGCGGACTTCGGCTGCGGCCGCGTCGGGTAGCGCGACACTCATCGTGCGTTCGGTAGCAGCGAGGCGATGGCGCGAAATTCTGCGCCGGTCGGCGTCCTGGCGGCGGCCAAGCGTCGGTCAGTCGTAAGCATCATTCCGTCATTTTACTTTAACTCGATTGCAAACGATGTAAGCCGGCAGTCAGGCGACGCGACGCGCGACGTTCGCGTGAAAAGACATCGCCCGCTCAAAGCGTTCTGCCAAAGCTGCCGCCGCCAGTTAAGATCCCCGACCGTAGATCCCGCGTGAACGCCACCAGCGACTTGCAAATTCCTCCGGTCACTCCGCGATTCAGGCCGAATCACAGCTCACCCAAAAGCTTGTTCTCGCACTCGGGCGGGCGATGAAAATCGCCACCTATCTGCTCGGCTTGATCGGCCTTGCTGTCGCCATCGTGCTGGTGCTGCATCACGGCTGGGGTGCGGTTGCGCAGGTGCTCGCACAAGGCGGCTGGGGCCTGTTCTGGCTGGTGCCGTTTCATGCACTGCCGCTGATTCTGGACACCTTCGGCTGGCGCATACTGCTCGCCCCGAACGACCCGCAAGGCCGTGCGCCGACGCCATATTTGTTATGGGTGGCGACGGTGCGAGAAGCCGCCAACCGGCTGCTGCCGCTGGCCAATGTCGGCGGCGAAGTCATCGGCATCCGGCTGGTGATCCTGCGCGGGATCGATGGCGCCACCGTCACCGCGAGCGTGATCGTCGAAGTGCTGTTGACGCTGGTTAACCAGTACGTGTTCACCGGCCTCGGGCTGGTGCTGTTGATCCTGCTGACGCAGGCCACGCACCTGACCAGCACCATTCTGATCGGCCTGGGCTTGAGCTTGCCGATTCCGCTCGGCATCGCGCTGGCCTTGCGTTATGGCTCGGTATTCGCGCGGATCGAACGGCTGGCGCAACGCGCGCTCGGCAGCGCCAACGTCGCACTGCTGCTCGGCGGCGCGAGTCTCGACGAAGCGATCCGCGCGCTGCTGCGCCATCGCTGGCGATTGCTCGGTTCTCTGGCCTGGCAACTCGCCTGCTATATCGTCGGCGCATTTGAAAGCTGGCTGGCGCTGCGGTTGCTCGGCCACGCGGTCACGCCCTGGGCCGCGATCACGCTCGAAGCAATGACGCAAGCCGTGCGTCACTTCATTTTCTTCGTGCCGGGCGGACTCGGCGTGCAGGAAGGCGGACTGATCATTTTCGGCCAGATGATCGGCCTGCCGACCGATGTCGCCGTCGCACTTTCGCTGACCAAACGCGCGCGCGAAGTGGTGTTTGGCATGCCGGCGCTGATCAGCTGGCAATGGCTTGAAGGCACCCGTCTGCGCAAGCTGTGGTCGCGCGATGTTGCGATTGAACCCGTACAGAACTCGCGTACGGCGAAATAAATTTCAGCAGTTTTCAGCGGACCGACCTGCGGCCAGTCGAACCGCGATTTCAGCAGTCATTCAAGTCGTCGGCTAATCGGCAACGCGCTTGGTGCCAACCGCTCACAGATAGCCGTTTTCGCGAAACCAGCGCACCGCATCTTCAAGCGCAGCACGCGGCGGACGCGGTGTGTAGCTGAGTTCTCTCTTGGCTTTTTCGCAAGAGAAGAACATGCGTTTTTTCGACATGCGGATTTCTTCGACGGTGGCGACCGGCGTAATCCCGGTCAATCGCGCGAGCGCTTCCGAAGCGTAGGCGATCGGCATCACCAGCGCATGCGGCAGATTGATGCGCGGCGGCTTGCGGCCGACGATATCGGCGATCTCGACCAGGATTTCGCGCAAGCTTAAATCGGTGCCGCCGAGCACGTAGCGCTGGCCGCGCACGCCTTTTTGATAGGCCAGCCAATGGCCTTCGGCGACATCATCGACATGCGCGATGTTGAGGCCGGTATCGACATACGCCGGCATTTTTCCGGCAGCAGCGTCGCGCACGATGCGGCCGGTCGGCGTGGGCTTCACATCACGCGGACCGATCGGTGTCGAGGGATTGACGATGACGACATCGTAGCCCTCGTCGGCAAATTGTTGCGCCACTTCCTCGGCCATGAATTTCGAGCGCTTGTAGTGGCCGATCATGTCGTTAACCGTCACTGGCGTGCGTTCGTCGCCCGGCGTGCCGTCTTTCGGAATGCCGAGCGTGGCAACGCTGCTGGTGTAGACCACGCGCGCAACGCCGGCGGCTTTCGCGGCGGCGATGACAGCGCGTGTGCCGTCGACGTTATTGCGATAAATCTCCGCCGGCTTCGGCACCCACAGGCGGTAATCCGCAGCCACATGAAACAGCGCGCAGCAACCGGCCGCGGCATCTTCCAGCGAAGCGGCGTCGGTCAGGTCGCCCTCGAAAATTTCCACTTCCAGCCCGGTCAGATTGCGGCGATCGGAATCGCGGCGCACCAGCACGCGGACGACGAAATCCTCAGCCAGTAGACGCCGCGCAACGGCCGAGCCGACAAAGCCGGTGGCGCCGGTGACGAGCGCGCGCTTGACCGTCGTCATCCGCGTGAATGCCTGCAAATATTCATGTCTGGAGGGCTTCTATTTTAAGAGACCGGACTTCAGGCAGCGGCGACTTTGACTGGACGGTTCGCCGCAGTCGGCAACCAGAACGCCTGCGCCAGACCGAGCGCCAACGCCGCTTTCAAACTACGTTCGGCCTGTATGAAATGACGCGCGATTAGCAGCATGCCGAGCAAGTCCTGCGGCCGCCGCAGCAAGGCCGCGGCGATCGCTTTCGGCCGCAGATTGCCGGCTTTGTCGAGCGAAATCTGCACCACTTCCGGCAAGCCGCGATCGGCGGCGTCGAGCACGGCGCGAACCACCGCGAACGGCAGGCCGCGCGCGATGGCGACGGCGGCGATCGCCGAACTTTCCATATCGATGCCATCGACCTTGTTGCGCGCGAACGCCTTGCGTTTTGCCGATACGCTGACCAGCGGTTCGGCGACCGTCATCAAGCCACCCGCGGCGACCGGCGAAACGCCGGCGAGGCCGCGCTGCAAGCGGCCATGCCAGGCGGGATCGACCACATAACGCGCACCATCGCTCGCCGACAGCACCTCGCGCGGCAGCAACAAGGCACCGGCCGCCAGCGCTGGATCAAGGCCGCCGGCGGTGCCCCAGCTCATCAGCGCGGTGACGCCGCTATCGGCCAGATCGATCGCCGCGCGCGCAGCCGCGGCCGCGCCGAGGCCGCCGACGGCGACGACAATACTGCTGCTGAGATCAACCACGCTGCCGATCGCAGCGCGGCGACCGAGCAGCGATCGCGCTTCGTCCGGCAGCGCGACGATGATGCCGAGGCGGTTCAAGTGGTGCTGCGGCCTTCAAGCTGCCGATAGCGCGTCAGCGCCCACAGCGGAAAGTAGGCGTCGTAGCCGTAATATTTCATGTAGAAAACGCGCGGAAAGCCCGGTGCATTTTGACCGGCGTCGTGCCACAGGCCGGCGTATTTGCCGTCTTCGTGTTGATTCGCCAGCAGCCAGGCAATGCCGCGGCGCAGGGCATCGGATTGCGTGTCGCCCACCGCCAGCATCGCCAGCAGCGCCCACGCGGTGGAGTTCGGCGTGCTGAGAAAGCCGAGCGGGCCGTTCATGCGTCCGCGCAGATCGGTATCGATATAGCTGTCGTTGGTTTCGCCCCAGCCGCCGTCCGGATTCTGCTTGGACTTGAGCCAGTCGATGGCCTTGACGATGTACGGCGCGCGGCGATCTTCGCCGACCAGCATCAAGCCTGCGAGCGCGCTCCAGGTGCCGTAGATGTAATTGGTTCCCCAGCGGCCCCACCAGCAGCCATCGTCCTGTTGAGTCTTCTTGAGATAGGCTACGGCACGCGCGATTGCCGGCTTGTCCTGCGCGCGATCGAGTACGCCGAGGAAGGCCAGCACACGGCCGGTGACATCTTCGGTCGGCGGATCGAGCATCGCCTTGTGGTCGGCGAACGGAATCGAATTGATCCAGTGATGCGTGTTGTCGGCGTCGTACGCGCCGAAGCCGCCGTTCTTCGATTGCAGGCCGATCAGCCATTCGGCGGCGCGCGCGATCGCCTGAGCATGCCGATTGGCGCCGTTGGCTTCGCGGCCAAGCAGATGCAGTACGCCGGCAACGACCGCGGTATCGTCGAGATCGGGGTAGTAATCGTTCCAGTATTGAAACGCCCAGCCGCCCGGTCGCGGCGCCGGTTTCGGCGCGGCATTGATCCAGTCGCCAATGTGATCGAGAATCTGCCGCGGCAGCAGCCAGTTCTCCGCGCGCTGAAGCGCTTCCCGCGTGCGCGACGATTGCGTGCGATCCGGCGAATCATTGCCGGGATGGGCATGCAGCAAGGCCATCATCGCCCAGCCGGTATCCCAGGTCGGCGACAGGCAAGGCTGCACATAGGCGCTACCGTCGGGCAAGTCGTGAATCAATTTCTGCAGCGCTTTCAGAGCGGTTTTACGCAGCTCGTGTTCCGGCGGATAGCCCAGCAGCGCCAGCGCTTCGTAGGCATTCACCATCGCCGGAAAAATGCCGTTGACGCCATCTTCCCCATTCAAGCGCGCGATGAACCATTGCTCGGCACGGCGGATCGCAAGCTGCCGCAAACGCTTCGGTACGAACGGGTCGGCGAAGCGGCCGAGCCTGTCGAGCGCGAGAAAAAACCGGCCGATCGCGCCCTGCGCCGGGAACCATTCGGTCTCCTTCGACGGAGGCTGCAAGAACAGTTCGGCGATGTTCACATTCAGCGGATTTTTTGCGCGCGCCTTCAGCGTACACAGCACGAACAGCGGCACCATCACCGCGCGCGCCCAAGTGGCGACCTTGTAAATCTCG
Organism: Rhodospirillales bacterium; assembly: GCA_903970615.1. GTDB lineage: Bacteria > Pseudomonadota > Gammaproteobacteria > Nevskiales > Nevskiaceae > Nevskia. The sequence goes on along the minus strand of CAJCJH010000014.1, from coordinate 16,830 downwards.
AACGGAAACCAGCGCGGAAACAGTACGATTTCCACCGGCACGTAAGGCGCGGCGGCCCACGGCACCTGTCCGAACATCGCCAGCAGAATGCGCGTGAACACGTTGCTTCTGGCCGCACCACCCGCAGCCAGAATCGCATCGCGCGCGAGGCGCATGTGCGGCGCCTGGGGATCATCGCCGGCGCACTTCAGCGCGTAATAGGTTTTTACGGTGCAGGAAAGATCCAGCGCGCCGCCGCGATATTGCGGCCAGCCACCGTGACCTTCCACTACCTGCTGAGTGCGCAGATAGCGCGCGAGCCGGCTTTGCAGCGCGCGGTCGATCTCATCCATGAAGTGCATCATCAGGATGTATTCGGCCGGAATGGTGCAGTCGGCCTCGAATTCAAAGCACCAGTCGCCGGCCGGATTCTGCAGCGCCAGCAGTGCTTCGCGGCCGGCGTCGATGGCGCCATCAAGGGCAATGGATTCGGCGCTGCGCGAGCTGCTGGCACTCGCCGCGCGCTTGGCGGCTGGCCGCGGAATCGAGGTCGCGCTCATGCGTTCACGCCCACCCGCAAAAGACAGGATTCATTTGGAATTCGATCAGGAACTCGGTTGGGAATTCGATTGAGATTTCGATTCAGACGGCAGCGGGACGATATCGCTCGAGGAATTCGCTGAAGTCACTGGCTCAAGGCAGGCGGCGGATTTTTTGTTGCCGAGGCTCAATGCGTTTGCAGCGGCATCGCGCTGTCCGGTTGCGCTGCGCCGGCAATTTCAGCTGCGGCCACCACATTTGTCAGCGGCGTCAACGGCAATTCACTGGCGGTCGAATCGAACAGCTTGGTCAGCATGGCATCGCTGCGGATCGACAGATTGGTCAGCATCATCGTCGTTGCCAGCGCGCTGCGCGAAACCTTGACTTCGCTGCCAGCGCGGAACGCCGGAGTGCGGTGGATGTTGCGCAAGGTCAGCGCCGCCAGGCCGACCGCCCACAACAGGAATTTGCGGATGCCGGTTTCGCGCGGAGGAATCGCCAGACTGTAGGCGAGTGCATTGCGCAGATGCGCATGGGCCACGCCGATCAGCTCGGCTTGCGCCGCGAGATACTCGGACGTCGCGGTGCCGGCAGCGACACCGGCGCTATCGACACCGTGCCGCGCGAACACTTCGCGCGGCAACCAGCAGACGCCGCGCGCGCGATCTTCCCATTGATCCTTGAGGATGTTGGTCATCTGCAAGGCTTGGCCGAACGACACCGAAAGCCGCCGCAACGTGTCTGCTTTTGCCGCCACTTCCGGCGCGTAATCGCAGAACAGTTCGGTGAGCATTTCGCCGACCACGCCGGCAACGAAATAACAGTAGCGATCCATATCGGCCAGCGTCGCCAGACCATTCGGTCCGGCTTCATGCTGGAAGTGATGCATACCGCGGCCCATCACGCGCACGCAGCGTTCGAGTGCGCCGCGCTGCGTCGGATTGAAACTGTTGGTGACTTCGAGTACCAGCGCCAGCTGGCGCACCAGATCGCGTTCGGATTCGAGCGTTACCGACGACAGCAGCGGCTCGATTTCCAAAGCCAGATCCTGCGGCGCAGCGCGGCCCGCGACCACGGCGATGAACGCCTGTTCGTAGTGCTGCTTTTGCGCAGCGGACAAGGCCGGTTCGTCTTCGATCGTATCGGCCACGCGGCACAGCAGGTACGCATTCGCAACCACGCTGCGCAGCGTGCCCGGCAGCTGCGGAATGGTCAGCGCAAAGGTGCGCGAGACCAGCGGCAGAATAAAGTCCTGATAGTGCTCGGCGGTGCCGGACCAGCGCTCGCCGAGTCGATAATCGTTCATGAATTTTCCGTTTGGCTGCGAAAATTACCGTAATTGGCGAAATTTTGCGAAGACGACCAGGCTTTGACCGTGCCCATCTGCGGAGGGTTTGCGGTGATGTTCGCAGTCATTTTTTAGCGCCGTGGTTCAGGCCATTTTCAAAGCTCGCCGGCTTGCCGGTACCCGCATTGACTGCAACATCTGTGGTCATCACCAGAATTCCTTGCGTTGATGCGGGCAGCGAAACAGTTCCAGCAACTGCACATGCGCGGCATGCACCACCAGCGCCGACGCCACCAGCGCCCACGCTACCGCAGCCGAGACGCAGGCCGAGGTGAATGGCGCGATGATCTGTAGCAGGCCATTGCAGGCATTGGCGATACCGTGCTCGTCGAGCTGGCCGGAAAACGCCATCATCAGCGGGCCCGTCACGGTCGAGACCATCACGATTTTCCGCACCCAGGAATTGGTGCGATCAAGCCGCGCCGTCACCTGCGGAACCTGCTGCCCGGCATAAGCACGCAGATTGCTTTCCAGCCCGCGACGTTCCAGCGAAAGCCAGGTCAACACCACCACCGCGACCAGCGACGCGACCAGACTCGGTAAGCCTGCTGCGAAATCCATAGCGTGCATCCTTCAAGCTGTTTTGCGGGCTTGGCATCCGCCCGACTCGAACCTGCATACGCAATTCTGCGGCAAGCCGCATACCGATTTCCAGCCTCGACAAATGCGCGGGTTGCGGTATCTCGACTGACGGCTTGTGCGCAGTTTTCAAGAGAGATATGAAACGAGCGATGAAATCCGGATGAAACTCAATACTCGATCAAGCTTTCGACGATTTTAGCCGGCAGCCGGGCGCGGCCGTTCAGAAACGAAAGCTCCATCAGAAAAGCGCAGACGGCGACATGGCCGCCGAGCTTCTCGATCAGCGCCACCGCCGCCGCCGCGGTGCCGCCGGTCGCGAGCACATCGTCGACAATCGCATAGCGGCTGCCGGCGCTGATCGCATCCTGATGAATCTCCAGCGCGTCGCTGCCGTATTCGAGGTCGTAACTGATGCGCTCGGTGTGCCAAGGCAACTTGCCAGGTTTGCGCAGCAGCAGCAGCGGTAATTTCATCTGCTGCGCCAGCGCCGCGCCAAAAATGAAGCCGCGCGATTCGATCGCCAGCAAGCCCTGCGGCGCATGCGGCGCGATCTGCGCGGCGAGCAGTTCGATTGCCGCGTTGAATGCGGCCGCGTTGGCCAGCAGCGGCGTGATGTCCTTGAAGACGATGCCGGGCTTGGGGAAATCCGGCACATCGCGGATATGAATTTTTATCGCTTCAGCGTCGATTTTCGGAACGGGCATCGGTGGTCGGTTTTCGTCGGCAAGTCGTTGGAGATTGTTGGCGGATTGTTGGCGGATTGTTGGCGGATTTTCCAGCTTGCGGGTTGTCGCGGCATCGGGCTTGGTCCAAACTTCCGCGCCGCTTGCAACGCGTTTTGCGATTTTCAGCAAGCCGCCCATTATTACCGCCTCATCACTGCCGCGCACCGCACGCGGCGAATCTGAACTGGACTCAAAGCCTTGACCGTTTCCCCAAATTCCGTGCCGAACGCCTTCGCCGACCTGCTACAACGCATCGACCGCGTAATCGACGCCGCGCTACCCGCCGCCGACACCGATCCCGCGCGCCTGCACCAGGCCATGCGCTACGCCTGCCGCGGCGGCAAGCGTTTGCGCGCCTTGCTCACCTACGCTGCCGGCGCGGTGCTCGGCGCCGAGCCGGCGCAACTCGATGCGCCCGCCTGCGCGCTCGAACTGATCCACGCCTATTCGCTGGTGCATGACGATCTGCCGGCGATGGACGATGACGATCTGCGCCGCGGCCAGCCGACGGTTCATAAAGCCTACGACGAAGCCACTGCAATTCTGGTCGGCGATGCGCTGCTGACGCTCGCGTTCCGAGTGCTCACACAACCGAATCCCGCAACCAGCGCCGCCGCGCAGTTGCGCATGATCGCGCTGCTTGCCGAGGCCGCCGGTTCACTCGGCATGGTCGGCGGCCAGGCGGTCGACATCGAATCCGAACAGCAGAAAATTCCGCTGGCGCGGCTCGAATCGCTGCACGCGCGCAAGACCGGCGCCTTGATCTGCTGCGGCCTGGAGATGGCATCCGCAGCCGCGAATGCGACGCCGGAACAGGCGCAGGCTTTGAGCGAATTTGGCCGTCTGCTCGGTCTGGCGTACCAGATTCAGGACGATGTGCTCGACGAAAGTTCCAGCACCGCCGTGCTCGGTAAAACTCAAGGCAAGGATCGCGCGCAGGAGAAATCCACTTATCCCTCCTTGCTGGGCTTCGATGCCGCCAAAACCCTCGCCGCGCAGACCTTCGCGCAAGCCCGCGCAGCGCTGGCACTGTTCGGCGAACGCGCGCAACCGCTGCTGCAACTGGCCGACACCATCGAACATCGGGATCATTGAGTCGGCGTTGGATTGGCAGCCTGATTGGGCAGCCCGATTCAGCGGACTGGTTTTGCATCGCTGCGGTTTTGATCGCGCGCAAAAGCCCGCGCCAAACCTGCGCCCAGACAGGCAAGTAAACTCGCAGGTAAATGCGCGTAAAGCGGCAACGCTGGCGATGAACTGGGCGACGGTTCCAAGGTCGATGGCGGAGCGCGGCTCGCGTGCTCGTCTTGCTGCATGCAACTGGAAAGCACATGGCACTGCGTATCGAAAACTATGCCTTGATCGGCGATTGCGAAACCGCAGCGCTGGTCGGCCGCGACGGCTCGATCGACTGGCTGTGCTGGCCGCGCTTCGATTCCGGCGCCTGCTTCGCCGCACTGCTCGGCACGTCGCAGCATGGCCGCTGGCTGCTCGCGCCCGCCGATGCACGGGCTACCGCGCAGCGCCGTTATCGTGAAGGCACGCTGCTGCTCGATACCGAATTTGAATGTGCCGATGGCCGCGTCGTCATCAGCGATTTCATGCCGCCGCGCGACGCCGAAACTTCACATCTGGTGCGGCTGGTGCGCGGCCTCAGCGGGCGTGTGGCGATGCAGATGGAATTGAAACCGCGCTTCGATTACGGCGCGGCGCGTCCGTGGATTCGTCAATTGGCGGATGGTTCCGGCTTGTCGATGATCACCGGCCCGGACGCGGCTTATTTGCGCAGCAACGCGGTGAGTCTGTCGATCCAGCGGCAGGATTCCAGCATCGCCGCGCAGTTTGAAATCGACGCGGGCGTTACCGTCGCCTTCGTGCTGAGTTATGCGGCTTCGCATCTGCCGCCACCGGCGCCGATCGATGGCTTTGCGGCCGCTGCAACCAGCGCATCGCTGTGGCGAAAATGGTCGGCGCGCTCCGCCTACGCCGGGCCGTGGACCGATGCCGTCAGCCGTTCGATGATTACGCTAAAAGCGCTGACTTATCGGCCCACCGGCGGCATCGTCGCCGCACCGACGACATCCTTACCCGAAGCGATCGGCGGCGTGCGCAATTGGGACTATCGTTATTGCTGGCTGCGCGACGCCACGCTGACGCTGCTGGCATTGATGCACGGCGGCTACTACGACGAGGCCAAGGCCTGGCGCGGCTGGCTGGAGCGCACCGTCGCCGGCAATCCGGACGATCTGCAAATCATGTACGGCATCGGCGGCGAGCGGCGTCTATCCGAATGGACCGCCGACTGGCTGCCAGGCTACGAGAATTCGGCACCAGTGCGTATCGGCAACGCGGCAGCGAACCAGTTGCAGCTGGATGTGTACGGCGAACTAATGGACGCGCTGCATCAGGCGCGGCTCGGCGGCTTGCCGTACGACGACGACATGTGGGAATTGCAGCGCGTGGTGGTGCAGCATCTCGAACGTATCTGGGAACAGCCCGACGAAGGCATCTGGGAAACGCGCGGCGGCCGTCAGCATTTCACTTACTCGAAAGTGATGAGCTGGGTCGCGCTCGATCGTTCGATCAAGGCGGTGGAGGATTTAGGCTTGGTCGGGCCGGTCGAACGCTGGCGCGAAGTGCGGCAGAAAATCCACGCGGACATCTGCAACAACGCTTTCGATTCCAAGCGCGGCACGTTCGTACAGAGCTATGGCGGCAAAGCACTCGACGCCAGCCTGCTGCAGATTCCGCTGGTCGGCTTCCTGCCGCCGGACGATCCACGTGTGATCGGCACCCTCGCCGCGATCCAGCGCGAGCTGGTGGTCGATGGCTTCGTGCTGCGCTATGACACCACCGAAACCAGTGATGGCCTGCCCGCAAAAGAAGGCGCATTTCTCGCCTGCAGTTTCTGGCTGGCGGACAATCTGGTGCTGCAAGGCAGGGTCGACGAAGGCCGCGCGCTGTTCGAGCGGCTGTTGAGTCTGCGCAACGATGTCGGCCTGCTCGCCGAGGAATACGATCCGCGATTGAAGCGGCAGGTCGGCAACTTTCCGCAGGCGTTTTCGCACATCGCGCTGGTCAACACCGCATTCAATCTGAGCAAGGATCGAGGCCCGGCGGCGCAGCGCGCGCAAAAAGGCGCGGATACGAGCCGCTCAAAATAATCGGCGCTTTCGGCGCTTCACCATCAGTCGCTGCGCGCAATCATCACCGGATCAATTGCCACCGTCGGACCAGCGCGCTTCCAGATTCATCAAGTCGGCGATCAAGGCGGTCCAGCCGGTTTGATGGCTGGCGCCGCAGCCGCGGCCGCTATCGGCGTGGTAATACTCGTTGAACAGGAGCAGATCTTTCCAGTCCGGTTCGCTGGCGTAGCGCGATTCCTCGCCGTGGCACGGCCGGCGGCCGCTGGCATCCGGCAGGAAAATGCTCTGCAACCGATGCGCGAGCTGGCGCGCGGCTTCGCCAAGCGTCACCCAATTACCGGAGCGCGTCGGGAACTCGACCTTGAATTGATCGCCCCAGAAGCGGTGGTAGACGCGCAGGCTTTCGAGGATCAGATAATTGATCGGAAACCAGATCGGCCCGCGCCAGTTGGAGTTGCCGCCGAACATGCCGGTGGTGCCTTCGCCGGGTTCGTAATTCACCGAGTAATCGCTGCCATTGGCGTGATAAACGTATGGATGATCCCGATGCACTTTCGATAGCGAGCGGATGCCGAACGGACTCAGGAATTCATCTTCGTCGAACAGGCGCAGGAACATGCGTTCGAGCCGTTCGCGCGGCGGCAAGGTGAGCAGCGAGTCCGAGCGGTCGTCGTCCATGCTCACGATGTGATGCGCCAGCAAAGGCCGGTATTTCGCATCCCACTGCGCGCGCCGCACGAAGCCGCTGAACTGCGCGATGCTTTCCTGTTTGATGATGGTGCTGGCGAACATCGGAATGAAGCCGATGATCGAACGCACGCGCAGCGGCGTGGAGCTGTCGCCGAGTTGCAGGCGGTCGTAATAAAAACCGTCCTGCTCATCCCACAAGCCGCTGCCGCCGATGTTGTTCATCGCGTGCGTGATGGCGTCGAAATGATCGAGGAATTTCGAGGCGAGATCTTCGTAAACCAAATCCTCACTCGCCAGTTCGAGCGCCATCGACAACATGTGAATGCAGTAAAACGCCATCCACGCAGTGCCATCGGCTTGCAGCAAACGGCCTCCGGTCGGCAAGGGTTTGGAGCGATCGAATACGCCGATATTGTCGAGCCCGAGAAAGCCGCCGGAGAACAAATCGTTGCCGCCGGCATCTTCGCGGTTGACCCACCAGGTGAAGTTCAACAGCAGTTTCTGGAAGCCGCGTTCGAGAAATGCACGATCGGGTTTTTCACCCGCCGCCGGCAGACGATAGACACGCCAGATCGCCCAGGGATGCACTGGCGGATTCACATCCGAAAAATTGAATTCATACGCCGGCAACTGACCGTTGCGATGCATGTACCACTCGCGCAACAACAGCAGCAATTGATGTTGCGACAAGGCGACATCGACGCGACTCAAACTGACGCAATGAAACGCCATGTCCCAGGAACAGAAATACGGAAACTCCCATTTATCCGGCATCGACAGCACATCGCGCGTATACAAGTGTGCCCACGCGAGATTGCGCTCGGTGTGTTCGAGCGGCGGGGACGGCTCGGTCGGGTCGCCAGCGGCCCAGCGCGTTTGAACGAGGTTGTAATACTGCTTCGACCACAGCAGACCGGCGTAAGCCGCGCGCGCGATCCCACGCTGATCGGGTTCAAGCACAGCTTCGATATTCGCCGCATAAAACGCATCAGCTTCGGCGATGCGCTGCGCGATCACGGCGTTGAAATCTTCACCAACACCCTTACTTTCAAACCTTACAGATTGCATTGCGCTATGAGTTAATCGCAGCCGCAAAGTAATAGTGTCATTGGCTGGAATCTCGAAGCGGCAATGCAGCGCCGCCTTGGTCCCTTCGTTGGCGGGATTGGTCGCCGATTGCTGCTCTTCGACCACCGCAGCATGGAAGGCATCCTTGACGTAAGGCTGCGTATTCGCAACCTCATACAAGCGTTCGACATTGGTTTCGTTTTCAGTGAACAGCCAGCGCGCATCGGCGTCTGCACCTTCAACTCGCAAGCGATAATCGCCGAGCGTGGCATGGCTCGCCAGCACGCCTTCACCGTCAAGCGAAATGCGCGGTCGCGCAGTGGATTCTTCTTCGATCTCGCCCCAGCTCCACGTATTGCGAAACCAAAGTGTCGGCAGCAGATGAATCGTCGCGGCAGCGGCGCTACGATTGTGCAGTGTCAGCTTGATCAGAATATCGTCGGGAGCGGCCTTCGCATATTCGACCACCAGATCGAAATATCCCTGATCGATGACACCGCTATCGAGCAGTTCGAACTCGGGTTGCGTGCGATCGCGGCGATGATTTTCGGCGATCAGTTGCGCGTAGGGATACGCGACTTTTGGATAGCGATATAGCGCCTTGCAGTAACTGTGCGTCGGCGTGGCATCGAGGTAGTAATACAGTTCCTTGACGTCTTCGCCGTGATTGCCCTCCGGCCCGGTCAGCCCGAATAACCTCTCCTTGAGGATAGGATCGACGCCATTCCATAGCGCGGGTGCAAAACACAGGCGGCAATGTTCGTCCGTGAACCCGAGCAAACCATCTTCACCCCAGCGATATGCGCGGCTGCGAGCCTGATCGTGCGGGAAGGATTTCCAGACATCGCCATCGTCCGAATAATCCTCGCGCACGGTGCCCCATTGCCGCTCGGATAAATACGTGCCCCACAATTTCCAGCGCTGCTGGCGCTGTGCGTCTTCGGCGAGCCGCTGGCTTTCGGCGTCGCTCACTGCTCCGAGTAATTCCACAGCAGACCGCCATCGACGAACATCGTCGTGCCGGTCATGTAGTCGGAATCACTCGACGCCAGAAATGCCGCAATCCCCGCCACATCTTCGGGTTTGCCGAGACGCTTCAGCGGAATGTTGTCGAGCAGCGCGTTGAGCAACTCCGGGCTGTTCAGCAGCTTGGTGTTGATCGGCGTTTCGATCGCGCCGGGTGCTATGTTGTTGATGGTGATGCCGAGCGGTGCGAGTTCGATCGACAGATTGCGCGTCATCATTTTCAGGCCGCCCTTGCTGGCGCAGTACGAGGTGAAATGCGGGAACGGCAATTCCTCGTGGACCGAGCTGACGTTGATGATCTTGCCCGGCCGGTTGGTTTCGCGCAGATGTTTGACGAACGCCTGCGTAGCAAAAAAAGTGCCTTTCAGATTGATGTCCAGCACGAAATCGTAATCGGCCTCGGTGACGTCCCAGAACGCGGCGTTTTTTTCCACGCCGGCGTTGTTGACGAGGATGTCGATCTTGCCCATTTGCGCAACGCCTTCGGTAATCATGCGCTGGTCGTCGGCGAGCTTGCCGAGATCGCCCGCGATCACGCAGCCGCGGCGGCCGGTGGCTTTTACCTGCGCCAGCACTTCTTCGGCGCGGCTGTCGTCGGCGCGATCGTCGATGATGATATCGGCGCCTTCGTTTGCGAGCCGGATTGCGATGGCGCGGCCGATGCCCTGCGCGCTGCCGGTGACCAGTGCTACCTTGCCTTCGAGTTTCATGATTGAACCTGTGTCGGGTGGATGTGGTTTTAGCGGTACAGCATTTGCAGGCAGTCGGACAACAGCCGGAATGATTTGTCGCGCGACAGGTCAATAGCCCTGAGATTTCCATGCACGCCCATTCGCCGCCACCTTTCACTGCCTCCACGCACCATGCCAGAAATTCATGATTATTTGATTATCGGCAGCGGTGCCGGCGGCGCGATGGCCGCTCACCAGCTGGTTGTGCAGGGCAAGCGCGTGCTGCTGCTGGAAAAAGGCAGCGAGCTGCCGGACGATGGCAGCACGCTCGATGCCACGCTGGTCGCCGGCGGGCACTTCAACAGCAAGGAAGTGTGGAACAACGCGCGTGGTGCGTCGTTCATGCCGGAGGAGCATTTCAATCTCGGCGGCAAGACGCGCTGGTATGGTGCCGCGCTGTTGCGCAATGATCCCGCCGAATTCCGCGCCGATCCCGCACTCGGCCTGTGCGCCTGGCCGTTCGACTACGCCGAATTCGAGCCGTATTACCGCGAGGCCGAACAGCTGATCGGTGTGCATACGTTTGCGATCGAAGCAGATTTGCAGCGACTCGCCGTCGATCTGGGCAAGCACGGCTGGCAGACGCAGCCGCTGCAACTGGGCTTGTCGCCGGAGATCGTCGAACATCTGAATGAAGCTACGCACTTCGATGGCTACGCGCTGCCGAAAGGCCTGAAATCCGATGCCAAATTCCGCCTGCTCGATCCGCTCAAGGCCAGCGAAAATTTAACGCTGGTGATGAATGCGACGGTGCGGGACCTGCTGCCGTCCGGGGAAAATCCAACCGAAGTTGTCGGCGTGCGTTGCACCGATGGCCGCGAATATTTCGCCCGGCACATTCTGGTCGCCGCGGGCGCGATGCATTCGCCGCGGCTGCTGCAACGCTATTTCCTGTCGACCGGACTCAGCGAGCATCTGCCCGCAGCGCAGATTGCCGGACGCAACTTCAAGCGGCACATCCTCACCGCGGTGATCGGTTTCGGCTGGCGTATCAAGCGCGATGTGCTGTGCAAGACCAGGCTGTTCCTGCACAGCGATTTTCCGCACAGCAGCTCGCAGCCGCTCGGTGGCTGGGCCGATCGGGAAACCATCCGTTTCCTGCTGCCCGGCTGGCTGCCGAAATGGCTGGTCGAATTCTTTGCGCTGCGCGCGTATGGATTTTTCTTGCAGACCGAAGACGGCTCGCACGCAGACAATCGCGTGATCGGCGAAAGCGGTGACGGCTCTTTGCCGACGCTGGATTATCACGCCGAGCGCCGGCCCGAACTCGCGCGCGAGCATCGCGCGATGGTGTTCTCGTTCATGTCCGCAATGCTGAGCGCCGGCTTGGTTCCGTTCAAGCAGACCATCGGCCTGAGCGGCATGGCGCATTGCGGCGGCACGCTGATGACCGGCAATGACCCGGCAACGTCGGTGGTCGATGCACAGGGTAAAGTGCATGGCATGCAAAATATTTATGTGGTCGATGGCAGCGTGCTGCCGCGACTTGGCCGCATGAATCCGGCATTGAGCATTTATGCCTGGGCTCTGCGCGTTACCCAGGGCTTGCTCGCCAACCGTTGAAGTGCGTCGCGTTATCGTCGGCTCACGATCGCGCTGATCGCCGGATGCGGCGATACTGCTTGCTGCTGCAGAAGATGCGCGGATCCAGACTGACCGCGCGCTGCCATTTTGTCGACAAAAAATGACTTGAGGGGAGAACCTTATGACTGCTAAAAAAATCAAGCTCGCAGAAGCGCTGCTGGATGCGCATGTCGCATTCATCATCGAGCAGCTGGACGACGCCAGCCTGCAGCCGCTGCTGGAAACCGAGATCGACAACCTGCTGGCCGATGCCGGCAAACTCACATTGAATGATGTCGTCACGCGCGATGCGGTGAAGCAGACCGTGCAGGTTTATGCGGTGGAACTGGAGTTGAGCGGCGGCATTCCGGAACTGGTGGCCGAGATGGCGCGCGTGCTCTCTGCGGCCGACATTCATGACCATACTGAGTTGCAGGATTTGATGTCCAACAAGCAGTTCCAGGAAATTCTGGACAAGCTTTTGGAGATGGAAGCGCTGCGCACGCAGCTGCTCGACGAGGCGGTTTCCAACCCGCTTTACGCGGAGCTGGCATCGAATCTTTTGTACAACGGCATACGTGGCTATTTGATGCACAGCCGGCTGGCGAAGAGCATTCCCGGCGCGGCGTCGATGATGAAACTCGGCAAGACGATGCTGCAGCATGCGTCGCCGGGCATCGAAAAATCGATCGAGGAAAATCTTAAAGGCTATATCCAGAAAAATATCGGCGCGACCCTGAAGGATAGCCGCAATTTCCTGCTCGGCACGTTCAATGAAGCACGCTTGCGCGAACTCGCACTCGACGCCTGGGATCATCTGAAAACACTGCCGGTTGCGAGCTTCCGCGATTATCTGAGTAGCGCCGATCTCGAAGATTTCTTCGTCATCGCCTACGAATACTGGCGTAGCCTGCGCAAGACGGAGTTTTACAGTGCGCTGATCGATCTTGGCATCGATTGCTTCTTCGATAAATATGGCAAGACCAAGCTGAACAAGCTGCTCGGTGAGGTCGGCATCGATCGTGATCTGCTGGTGGCCGATGCCATGCGCTTCGCGCCGACTGCGCTGCACGGTTTGAAAAAGAAGAAGCTGCTGGAGCCGATCATCCGGCGCAACCTGAAGCCGTTTTATTTCTCCGGACGCATCGAAGCGATTCTCGCCAAAGGGCTTGTATAGATCTTTTGCGCCGGAATCGCTCGTCCTCGAAGCCGCGCCTAGGCTAGGAAATCGCGCGCGGGAACACGCCCTGAAATTCGCGGTCCTGTTGACGAGCCTGCGTTGCGGCGCGGGTTCGATCACCACGGAAGAGGCGAGGCCGGCGACAGCGAGTGCAGATGAAAATTGCGCAGATTTCTCCGCTTTACGAGGCGGTTCCGCCGCAGCTGTATGGCGGCACTGAAAGGATCGTTGCGCATCTGTCCGATGCCTTGATCGACCTCGGCCACGAGGTCACGCTGTTCGCCAGCGGCGATGCGCAGACCAAGGCCAGGCTGGTATCGGCGCGCGATCAGGCGATCCGGCTCGATCCGGCGGCGCTGAAATCCGACCTCGCCGCGCACATGAATCTGCTGCAGCGGGTGCGCGAGCATGCCGCCGAATTCGACATTCTTCATTTCCACACGGACCTGCTGCATTTCGCGTTTTTCGAGGATCTCGCACCGCACACCGTTACCACGATTCATGGCCGGCTCGATCTGAAGGATCTGCCGGAAACCTACAAACGCTGGCCACATTTTCCGCTGGTTTCGATTTCGGATCACCAGCGCGAACCGCTACGTTTCGCCCAATGGGCGGCCACGGTGCATCACGGCGTGTCGCCCGAGTTGTATTCGTTCAAGGCCAAGAGCACCGGCGAATATCTGGCTTTTCTTGGCCGTATTTCTCCTGAAAAACGGCCCGACCGTGCGATCGCCATCGCCAAACGCGCCGGCCTCAAGTTGAAGATCGCGGCGAAAGTCGATAGCGCCGACAAGGCCTATTTCAACAGCGTGATCGAACCGATGCTGGATCATCCGCTGATCGAATTCATCGGCGAAATCGGCGACGCGCAAAAATCCGCTTTCCTCGCCAACGCGCGCGCTTTACTTTTTCCGATCGACTGGCCCGAGCCGTTTGGACTGGTGATGATCGAAGCGATGGCCTGCGGCACACCGGTGATCGCGTGGAACTGCGGCTCGGTGCCGGAAGTGATCGACGACGGCGTCAGCGGCTTCATCGTCGACTCCGAAGACGCCGCTGTCGCTGCGATCGGCAGGCTCAATGAACTCGATCGCGCGCAGGTGCGCCACAGCTTCGAGAACCGTTTTTCAGCGAGAGTCATGGCGTATCGATACCTGGAGGTTTACCAGCGTCTCGTCGGTATCGAGCAGACGCCGCTGCAGGATTTGCCGCGAATCGCTTAAGCCGCCGCCTGCTCAAGCCGGGTCGGCGCACTCGCTGCGCGAACAGTGGCCATTCGTCGGAATTCCTGCCTTGCACTGATCTTTGCTGAATCCGGTACATCATCGGCAAATGAAGGGCTTGCGAAAACTACCTCGCGTAGATATTCGGCCGAGGTGGTTGATCGTCATCAAACCGTGCTAACCCAGTGCTTCCGAAAGACCACAGGAAGCGTTCATGGATGCCAAAACCAAAGATATTTTCGCGCGCGCGCTGAGAGGTTGCCACGAGCTGGAGCAGGCTTTTCCCGGTGATGATCGCCTGAAGCTGATCGTTCGCAGTCTCGAACAATGGTCGGCGCCGCGCGCCACGGCACAGACGCAGCGATACGAACGCATCGCCTTGAACCGGATCAATCCGAGATATCTGAAACCGCTGGACGAGAACGTCGCCAATCTGGTTTACGCGGCAGTCGATCAGGCGCGCAAGCAGCGTCTGATTGCCTGAGTGATCGATTCAATGATTGATTGAAACACGCCGCCTGAACCGGCGGCCAGCCTTTCATCCGAACCGGCAACTCGTCACGCCGAACGGCCCAAGATGAGTTGAGCACGCCTGCCAGCGTGAGCGAGTCAGCAAGCCCATCTCAACCAGGCAAACGCTCGTGATGAATCCCGCAGCGTCTTCAATGCACGCCGAGCACGCGGAATACGAACAACAGGCCAGCGCCGAACAGTGCAGCGCCGAGCAGCACGCAGGCCGGCAGCGTCAATACCCAGGCCAGCAGGATATTGCGCAGGGTTTCCTTCTGCAGACCGGAACCGTTCGCGGCCATCGTGCCGGCAATGCCGGACGACAGCACATGCGTGGTGCTCACCGGCAGACCTAAAATATCCGCCGCTTCGATGGTTGCGAACGCGACGATTTCGGCGGAAGCACCCTGCGCATAGGTGAGATGCGCCTTGCCGATCTTCTCGCCGACGGTGACGACGATGCGCTTCCAGCCAATCATCGTACCGAGGCCGAGCGCCAGCGCAACCGCCACTTTCACCCAGACCGGAATGAAGGTGGTCAGGCTTTTCAGATCCTTCTGATACTTACCCAGCGCAGCCGCGTCGTAGGCCGCCGGCAGTTGCTTGGTCTTGATCAATTTGCCGATCGATTCCGCGACCAGATAGGTTTCCTTGCGCAGGTCACGGCGATCGTCCGGCGCCAGTTTCGAGAGCGCATCGAGGCCATCGAAGTGCGTCAGGATGTGATGATTTTCATCGGCCAGCGATGCCATCGTTTGCGGACTTGCCTTGCCGGTGCTCAGTAGATTGGTCAAATCCTTCGCGGACTGCGCTTCATTCGCCGACGCCACCACGCCCTGCGCTGTCAGCACCTGCTCGAAGCTTTGCGCGGCGGCGGAAATTTTTTGCAGGGACTCGCTGCTGGCATTCAGATTCAAGGCGTAAGCGGCAGGCACCACGCCGACCAGAATCAACATGATCAAGCCCATGCCTTTCTGGCCGTCGTTGGAACCATGCGCGAAACTGACACCGGTGCAGGTGAAAATCAGCAGCGCGCGAATCCAGATCGGCGGCGGCTTGTCGCCATCCGGCGCGGCATACAAGGCTGGATTTCGCAGCACCAATTTGGCCAGCAGCAATAACCCACCCGCGAGAAAAAAACCCACCAGCGGTGAAATCAGCAGCGCTTTGCCGGTATCCGCAAGCTTGGTCCAGTTGACGCCATCACCGAACGCAGAATCGGGGCTGATGAGCGAATTCATCAAACCGACGCCGACGACCGAGCCGATCAAGGTATGCGAACTCGACGCCGGCAAGCCGAGATACCAGGTGCCCAGATTCCAGATGATGGCCGATAACAGCAACGAAAAAACCATCGCAAAGCCTGCGCCCGAACCGACATTCAGCACCAGTTCCACCGGCAGCAAGGCGACAATGCCGAACGCCACCGCGCCGGTTGAAGTGAGCACGCCGATCAGATTCCAGGTGCCGGACCAGACCACCGCAGGTGTCGGCTTCAGCGACTTGGTGTAGATCACCGTTGCCACCGCATTGGCGGTGTCGTGGAAGCCGTTGACGAACTCGAAGCTGAGCGCCATCAGCAGCGCCAGAATCAGCAGAATCAGTGTGGGAGTTTCAATACCGAGTTGTGCCATCACGCGCCTAGCCCCTTGAATGATTGGTGTGATCCGCAGCTCTGATCGCCACCCGGATTACTCGCTACAAGGCTAGCGGCCGATTGTGACGTATGGGTTACCAAACGCTGCGGCGCGAACGGCCGGGCAGCGCGCTCACTCGTTTCGTAACGATTGACGGCTTGTCGCGGAAACGTCATCTGCGATCGCGCATGCTGTACTGCGGGCGTTGCCGCAGCCGTCTTTCGGGAGCCGGAATCATGACGAATAATCCGGTTACAGTCGCCGCGAAAACCAATCCACAAGAGAGAATCATGAATCCGCATGGGCAAAAGCGAATCATGAACACGCAGCGCATGCAACTGCACGGGCTCGATCGTGTGATCTATTTCGCACCGACACTTTTTACGGCCTATCTAGCCGGCATGTGCGGCCTGCTGACATTCGTTGCGGCCTTGTTCACGACGCTGCCCAACCCGAAACCGATCATCGGCGTCGGCATGTTTGGCTTAGGCGTAACGCTCGGCCTTTGCGCCTTGCTGTATCGCGCGCAAAGCCGCGAATTGCGCTATCAAATGCTCTTGACCACGCGCAGCGCGCCGCAGAATTACGCCTTGCTGATGCACGCCGCGCAGCAGGCCGGCTGGACGATTGCGCACTGTGCGCAAGATGAATTGATCGAAGCGCGCGTCGCCGGTTCGCTGCTGACGCTGGGCGAAATGGTCGTCGCGCGTTTCGACGGTTCCAGCGTGCTGATCGCCGCGATCAGCGATCCACGCATCGGATATTCAATGACCGGACGCGAGCGCTGCCGGCGTCACGTCGAGCTGATCCGCAGCAAACTGGAGTCGGACGAAACCAGCATTCCTTAGCGCTACGTCGCAAAGGAGTGAATGCATTGCCGAA
>CAJCJH010000013.1 GCA_903970615.1 Rhodospirillales bacterium | reverse complement strand
CCCATCGGAAACCAGCCGTAGCGATTCAGCTTCCAGGTATCGTGAATGTAGACCGGCACCACCACCGCACCTGGCGCGCGCTTCAGCAGAATTTTGACGCCGGCAGTTGCGAACGCCTGCAACTCGCCGTTGAGCGAGCGCGTACCTTCGGGGAAGATCACTGCAGAAGTGTGCGTGGCTTCGATCAAGGCGCCGAGCCGGCCGATTTCAGCAAGCGCCTGACGCGCATCGCTGCGGTCGATCAAAGCGGCACCGCTGTGCCGCAGGTTATACGAAATACTGGGAATGCCCCTCGCCAGCTCGATCTTGGAAACGAATTTCGGCGCATAACGGCGAAGGTACCAGCTGATGCCGGGAATATCGAACTGGTTTTGATGATTGGCGACGAAAATGATCGCGCGATCGCTAGGCAGGGTTTGCGAAAATCTTGCCGACGTGCGGACACCCAGAATCCACAGTGCGCGGATCAGCGAGCCGTTCAACAGATCGACACTGCGGCGATGCGCATTCGCGCCGAAGCCGCGAAACGCGACCACTTGAATCAGTTGAAACAGGTTCAGCAGCAGCGCCCACGCCAGCAAGAAAATCGGCGTCAGCAAACATCCCAGAAGTTTTTTCAAAGGCTCGAATCAAAGGTGAAGCAAATCGTGGAGGCGGACTTTAGACGCCGGCAGCATCGGCAGCAACCGTTGGCTGGTGTTCGATGTGTGGATGATTTTGTTGGTACTCACTCGGCCGATTCGCATGCAGATCAGATCGAAAATTCAGCGCGTTTTTTATGGAGCTTTTCGCCAAATCCAACGCTGCGCCCATTGCAATTTTTCATCGCGGCCCAGCTGCTTGAGTCTGTATTCCGCAATCGCCGCTGCGGAACGTGATGGCTGCGGCTCGGCCGCAAGAATTCGCAGCGGTGGATTTGCGCGGGTAAATCGTGCACCAGTACCTTTGCAATGCGCGGCGAATCTGGCCTCGACATTTGGACTGATGCCGGCGTAAAGCTTGCCATTGCAGCATTCCAGCAGATACAGCCACCAGCTCTGAAGCGCTGGCGTCGGATCATCGGGCGCGTCCCCGGCTAGCTCCCCGGAAACACTTTCGATGGGCATGGAAGATTGCTTGCGCGGCTTCTGCACGCTGCGAACGATAACCCAGAATTCTGGTGGGAACTCCGGCTTGGTACGAAAGCGGCTGGCAATCGTGCGCGTTAACAGAGGAGAATGCCGATCAGGTCGTTACTTCGGATCAGCGCTGAAAAAACGCCATCCGCAGTCGTCATCCCGCACGTTTTCATCGGCAAACACGCCGGAGTTCTGTCGTCTTGTTAATCCCATGAAGTTCCCCGAATTAACCGACCTCCGCGCGAACTCGCTGCTGATCGTTATCGCCCTTGCAATGCTGGCAACGGTGATTTATCTGCCGTCGCATCCGTTCGTCGACGAATACATTCACTGGCCCACCGCACAGCTTTTTGCGCAGGGCAAATGGCCGCTGAACCCGGGCATTTCGACCTGGCCAACGATGAACGCCGTCGTCGGCTGGACCACTTCGCTATTCGGCCAAAGCCGGCACATCACTGCCGGGCGTCTGGTCATCGCGGTATTCGGGTTCATCGCTATCGCCGGCTTCTATCAGCTCGCCCAAGAGTTCGACACGGCTTCCGCGAAACTGCGCACTGCACAGTTTTTCCTGTCGCCGATCGTGCTGCCCTTTTGTGCCTTGATCTACACCGATTTGCCCGCGCTGAGTTGCTTGTTGTGGTCTGCGGTGGGCGCGATGCGAAGACAGCCTTGGCTGCTGATCGGTGCGGGTGCGCTGGCCTGTGCGTTCCGCCAGAACGAGATCGTCTGGTTCGGCGCCTTCGCCATTCTGTTCGGTTGGCTCAGCTTGCGCGATGGCGACCGGATCAAGTTGCTGCCCGCGATTGCGATTGTCGCGGTAATCGCAATCTGGCTCGTATTGGTGAAGCTGCAAGGCGGCGTTGCTGCTGGCGCTTACACGCAAGGCGACCACCCCGGCGGATTGAAAGGCATTCCGAATATCTGGTTTGCGCTGGTGGTTGCCACGATCGTCTATCTGCCCTACTTCGTCTTTCGCCTGTTCACCGATGCGCAACGCTTGCCGCTATGGCAATTCCTTGCACTCGGTTTGCTGGTAGCGTTTACCTTCGAGGTGAAGCATCGTTTCAATCTGATCGAGTTCAACTACTTCGTTCGCAACAACCTGCTGCACCAGACATTCACCCAGCAAGGGATGGGAATTTTTCTGGTGGTGGCGACCATCAGCGCAGTGCTCGCGTTCCGCACGCGGCTCACCGCTTACGAAAATCTGCGGCTACCGTTGCTCGTGTTCAGCGTGCTTTCGCTATTGCCGTTCTGGTTGATCGAGCAGCGTTATGATCTGCCGATTTTCGCGCTGTTCTGGGCTGCACGCACCGCCATTGATCGTCGCGTGGAAATCGCGCAACTGTTGTTTGGCAGCGCGTGCAGTTTGTGGATGATCGTTCACATCGCGCACGGAACGGCCTTCGTTTGAACACGGCCCGCCCGCAGACATCAGGTCCCATGCAGATAGCCCTGGCGCCGATGGAAGGCCTGGTCGACGACATCCTGCGCGATGTGTTGACGCGCGTTGGCGGCGTCGACTGGTGCGTCACCGAATTCATTCGCGTCAACGATCGCCTGTTGCCGCCAACTTATTTCCGCAAGTTCGCACCGGAACTCGCGCACGGCTCGCGCACTCGCGCCGGCACGCCGATGCGCCTGCAATTGCTCGGCTCCGATCCCGCGTGTCTGGCGGAGAATGCCGCCCTCGCCTGCGTGCTCGGCGCGCCGGTGATCGATCTCAATTTCGGCTGTCCCGCCAAAACGGTCAACCGCTCGCGCGGCGGCGCCGTGCTGTTGAAAGAGCCGCAGCTGCTGCATGCCATCGTGCGTGAAGTCCGGCGCGCCGTACCTGCCGGAATTCCGGTGACGGCGAAGATGCGGCTCGGCTACGACAGTCCCGATGGTGCGATCGATTGCGCGCGTGCTTTGGCGGATGGCGGCGCTTCGCAGATCGTCGTGCATGCCCGAACCAAGATGGACGGCTACAAGCCGCCCGCGCACTGGGAATGGATCGCTCGCGTGCAGGAGGCCGTAAATATTGAGGTCTACGCCAATGGAGAAATCTGGAGCGTTGACGATTGGCGGCGCTGCCGGGCGATCTGCGGAGCGGAAAACATCATGCTCGGCCGCGGACTGATCTCGCGTCCCGATCTTGCGCGGCAAATTGCAGCCGCGCGCAAAGGCCTCGACCTGCAGCCGATGGGCTGGTCCGAACTGCTGCCGTTGCTGCAGGATTTCTGGCGCCAGTCGCGGCGCAAGATGGCGCCGCAATACGCGCCCGGAAGACTCAAGCAATGGCTCGCCTTGCTGACCCGCAACTACCCGGAAGCGACCGCACTGTTCGCTCAGGTGCGCGGTGAACGCGATTGCATAAAACTCGATGCCTTGCTCGGTGTTGAACGGGTCATGAATGCTGAAAACGGTTTGCCTGTTCGAGCAGATCAAGCGCGAGCTGAAATCGGAACGGAAGCCGCGCTCGCAAGCTAGGCATCAGCGATCGATTCAGCCCGCCGTCGACACGCTAAACTAGCTGCCTATCATGGCCTACTCGAAAATCGTTGGAACCGGCAGTTATCTGCCGGAGCGTGTCGTTACCAATCGTGATCTCGAATCGAAGATCGACACCACGGACGACTGGATCGTTTCGCGCACCGGCATCGAAGCGCGGCATGTCGCCGCCGATGGCGAGATGACCAGCGATCTGGCGTATCAGGCCGGCTTGAAGGCGATGCACGCCGCAGGCGTTGGCCCGGACGACATCGATCTGATCATTGTCGCCACCACCACGCCGGACATGATTTTTCCGTCGACTGCCTGCCTGCTGCAAGCCAAGCTCGGCATCCAGCAAGGCGCGGCATTCGATGTGCAGGCGGTCTGCACCGGCTTCATGTACGCGCTCACCACGGCGAATCTTTACATCACCAGCGGCATGCATAAATGCGCGCTGGTCGTCGGTGCGGAAGTATTTTCCCGGCTGCTCGACTGGAACGACCGGCGTACCTGCGTGCTGTTCGGCGACGGCGCCGGCGCAGTGGTTTTGAAGCGCTCCGAAACGCCGGGAATCCTCAGCTGCAATCTGCATGCGGATGGCAGTCTGGCGTCGATCCTGAATGTCGATGGCGGCATCAGCCACGGCACCATTCGCGGCAATCCCTATCTGCAGATGGATGGTCAGGCGGTCTATCGCACAGCGGTGCGTGCGCTGCATGAAAGTGCCAACGAAGCACTCGCGGCAACCGGCCTCACCACCGCGCAACTCGACTGGTTCGTGCCGCACCAGGCCAATATCCGCATCATCAACTCGCTCGCCGACAAGCTCGACGTGCCACGCGAACGGGTGGTGACCACCGTTGCGCGGCATGGCAATACCTCCGCTGCATCGGTGCCGCTGGCGCTGGATGCCGCGGTGCGCGACGAGCGCATCAAGGCCGATCAACTCGTGATGCTGCAAGGCGTTGGCGGCGGCATGACCTGGGGCACGATTCTGCTGCGTTACTGAAAGTAGCCGGCGGTAGGGCTGACCCACCTCCTAGAGACCGGGCCGCAGAAAAGTAGGGGAATCGGCAATCTGGGCCCCGTGAAAGATCGGGAGATTTGCCGTGAAGAAGTCACGGTTTACCGAAGAGCAGATTGCCTTTGGATTGAAGCAGGCTGAGTTGGAGACGTCAGTCCCCGAGATTTTCCGGAAGATGGGTATTTCTGAAGCCGCCTTCTCTAACTGGAAGAAGTAGGGCGGCTTGGGCCTTCGAAGCTGAAGCGGCTCCGGCAGTTTGAGGAGAGCGACTCGCAAGCTCAAACAATTGATAGCCAACCTGAGCCTGGACAAAGCCCTGCTCGAGGAGGTGGTCGCAAAAAAGCTTTGAGGACTGCCCAGAGGCGGATCTGGGTGGGCCAGCTGCAGAATCGATTCGGCGTCAGCGAGCGACGCGCCAGCAAGATCATGTCGATCTCTCATTCATCACTGACCTGCGTGCCGAAGGCGCCTGATTGCAGTGCGATCCGGATGGGCATTTGCGCAATCGCGTCCAGTCGATTCACTATGGCTACGAGCGGTTTTTGTCATGTTGCGTCGGGAGGGATGGCGGGACAATCACAAGCGGGTACAAGACGATCGAACATCGGAAAAAATAGTGTTGACCTGCAGATGATGCAAAATTGCTTCTGCAGCGATTTGCCAGCGATCATTTTTTGTCCTGCGAAACACAGAAGCTCCGGTTCATACGCAGTTAAGGCTTGAAGGTTTATAAAAGTGACAAGCCGCCCGCTCCAGGGCAAGGAAAACGAAGCCATGAAACGTCTAATGATTGCTGCAACGCTCAGTGCCTTTATCGTGCTGCCGAATGTTTCCGAGGCGCATGGTTTTTATGGCCATCATGGCGGCGGTTATTACGGTCACGGCGGCGGCTATGGCGGCCACGGTTATGTCTATGGTGGCCGTGGTTATGGTTACGGTTATGTCGGCCCCGGCAATTTGATCGGCGATGCGCTGGCCTTACCTTTCGTCGCGGCTGCAGCGGTGGTCGGCGCGGTGGCAACGGTAGCAACTGCGCCGCTCTACGCCGGCAGCTATGCAGCTCCGCCGGCGCCAGTCTACGGTCAGTCTTACGGTCCGCCGCAGGCTTATTATCCGCAGACTTATGCGCAGCCCGGCTATTACGCGCCGCCGCCGCAGGCGTATTACCCGCCGCAACCGGTTTATCCGCAGGGTTACGGCTACGCGCCACCGCGTTATTGAACGTCAGACGAAGGGCATTACCAGCGGCAGGCAAGCAGTTGCTTGCCGCACTTTGAGGACGACTCCCGAAGCGCGGCTGTTGCCCATTGAACATCTGCCGAAGCGCTTGCGGAAGCAGCTATCGCGCGTGTTCTTGCATCCGCATCAAATCCTCCGCCATGCAATCCGATTCGATGGGATGGCCGAGATTGTAGTAACCATGCCAGAGCGCTTTAGTCTGCTGGCTCGATGTTAGAAACAGGTTGATTCCTTGGCTGCTCGCGCAGGAATGCGCTTGCACCGACGCGGGCGCATCTCCGAGCACAGCGACAGCAAAATCGAATGGATCGGGCGTGCTGATTCGATATCCGGCTTCAGCGGATGCGGCGGGATCGGTGCAATCCGCAGCGCGCGGCCCGATCAAAGCGGTAATCTGCTGGCGGTGATCGGCGACGATCAAGCTCACCTGCATGCCGGGTTTTATCGCAGCATTGCTCGATCGAAAACAATCACCCGCCGCCAGCCCGACGATCTGAAAGTCACCGGGAATCTCCCCGCCAAACGCCGATGTTGCGATCAAGAACCACCCGGCCGCAGCCCACTTGAACATGCGCAGACCTCGATAGGAGCCGGCAGCGTAACCCAAAAAAAGTCCTGTGCACCGCTAAAGCAGCCGCGCAGCAATCGCCAGCAGCAAGGCCGGCGGCATCACCCATATTCCCACGCGGAGAAATCGCCAGAAGCCGACGTCTTCACCTTCGCGCCGGATCACGCCGAGCCAGAGCACGGTTGCCAGCGAGCCGGTGATCGATAAATTAGGGCCCAGATCGACGCCAATCAGCAAGGTATCGATGATCCGTTGCGGCAGATGGCCATCGGCGATCGCGGAGCTGGCGAGCAGCCCGGCTGGAAGGTTGTTGACGACATTGCTGCCGACGGCGATGGCGCCGCCGGCGATCGCTGCGATTGCCGCTTCCGATTGCCGCGCGCCCTGCTCAAGCGCGCGCGCGAGTGCGGCAACCACGCCGATACGATTCAGCGCTTCGACCAGCACGAACAAGCCTGCCACCAGCGGCAGCACGCTCCACGACACTTCTCGCAGCAGCGGCACTGGCGATGCGCGCTGGCGAATCAGCACGACCAACGCAGTGGCGATACCCAGAATCGCCGTCGGTAGCCCGAGGCGCATGTCGAGCGCGGAGACGATCATCAACACCAGCGCGGTGAGCCCCAGCCCGATCATTGCGGCAAGCCCGCCGCCGCTCAACGGCGCGGCTTCGACCCTGGCTTCGCAGGGCGCTCGCAATGCCTCGCGCTGGTTGAATCGTAGCATCGCGTAAGTCGTTGCGATCGACAGCAAGGATGGCAGCGTGAATCGCAGCAGCCATTGCAGCAGCGGCGGCGTATGATCGCCGTAGAGCACAATGTTTGCTGGGTTTGAAATCGGTAGCACGAAGCTGGCGGCGTTGGCGATGAAGGCGCAGACGAACAGCAGCGGCAACGGATCGGCCTTCGCCTTGCGCGCCGCGGCGAACACCGCGGGCGTGAGAACGACGGCAGTCGCATCGTTGGAAAGAAACGTAGTGCTGATCACGCCGACCAGATAAACCAGCAGGAATAATCGCTGCGCCGAACCGCGCGCCGCATTCACCGCGAGTGCTGCGATCCAGTCGAACAAGCCTTCGCGCCGGGCGATTTCCGATAGCAGCATCATGCCGAATAAGAACAGATAAACATCGGTTCCTTTCAACACGGCTGCCAATACCTGCGCTGCCGGCAGCAACCCGAAAATCAATATCAGCGCTGCCGCGGCGACGGCCCAAACCGCTTCCGGCCAACGAAACGGCCGAACCAGAATGCCGAGGGTGGCGCAAGTCGTTATCGTCCAGATCGCCGCGATCTCGCCGTTTGCTCCGATTGCCGTGATTAAATGTCCCATCGATTACCAGTCTTGTGCGCGTTCGTTGGGGAGATGATCCGGTGCCAATAGCAGAGCGAGGTTGTCATTCACGAGCAACATTCCCGGCGAAGACTAATGCTCTCGACACCATGTCGAAGCTGCTGATTGATAGGTGATAGTTTGATTCAGCGGGTCGTAAGATTCTCGCAGTGACAATCCACGTTCAGAATCGTTGGATATACAGTTCCAAAAAAATTAATCACTGTCTTACTCAAACCTATAGGTGCTCTCTAAACTGTCTTGATAGACGAGCAGCATATCTCTGCCGCCATGCTTGGAGATGTCATGAAGCACATCCGATTATCGACTGCCAGCGCCTTGATCGGGCTGGTTTGCACAACTCCGGTTTGGGCTACCTTGGGAGAATCGGCGGCATCGATCCAAGCCGACGCGAGCCATCTGGGCAGCAGCATCGCGGCCATGCCGGCGACGTCGCCTTCGCTGTTCACGGTGCAGCGCATGACGTTGCCGAATTCCGCGCGGGTCGATGAATTTGTTTCGGCTTCCGGCACGGTGTTCGCGGTCAACTGGCGCGGACCGCGGCCGCCTGATCTGAGCCAGCTTCTCGGCTCATATTTCGCGGAGTATCAAACCGCCGCTACGCAGCCACACGTGCGCAGCAGCCATGTTGTGATCAACACCAGTCACATCACTTATCGCGCGGGCGGTCACATGCGGGACTACTGGGGCGGCGCGCGCATCCCGGCGCTGATTCCGGCAGGCGTTACGGAAGGAGATCTCCGGTGAAATCGATGATCGCGCGTACGCTGAGCGTGATATCCGGCATGGTGCTCGCAAGCATGCTCGCAGCTTGTGGGGGTGCATCAATCGGCGCAGGCGGCTCCACTGGCGGCGGCACAATTCCGTCCAGCGGCAGCAATGTACAAGCCATCAGTGTAAATCTTGGCCCGAACTCCAATCTCGGCCCTGAATACTATTACCAGAACGGGGTATTTACTTCCGTTGAGGTGTGCACGCCAGGGACTACAATTTGCCAGACCATCGATAATATTCTGGTCGATACCGGCTCTTACGGATTGCGCTTGCTCGGCTCTGCCGTCAACATCTCACTGCCGACGCAAACCAATGCCGGCGCCAATCCTATCGGTGAATGCACAGTATTTGCAGACGGTTACGTCTGGGGGCCGGTCGCTGCCGCAGACGTTCTGATTGCAGACGAAACTGCGAGCAGTGTGCCGATTCAACTGATCAGCGCAGACGACAATTCGTTTCCACCGGCGCCGAGCAGTTGCTCGGAAGGCGCTGGACAAAACGAGAATACGCTTGCAACGCTGGATGCCAACGGCATACTCGGAATAGGTGTTCTAGAGCAGGATTGCGGCGCCGAATGCTCGACGGAAGTTAACAATGATTTCTACTATCAATGCAGTTCGTCGACACAGTGCATCCCCACGACCGAGCCGCTCAGCGCTCAAGTCACCAACCCGGTTACATTGTTTGCAAGCGATAACAATGGCGTCGAAATTCAGCTGCCCGAGATCGCCAGCGGCGGCGCAGCCACTGCAACGGGCGCGATCATCTTCGGCATCGGCACCCGCTCTAATAACGCACTAGGCTCCGCCACGGCGTTAAAGCCAATCGATGATGCGGGCGACATTTCGGTGATGTACAACGGCGCCAGCTCGGATGGATTCATCGATAGCGGATCAAACGCGCTATATTTTTCCGCCAACTTTCCGACCTGCAGCCAGGCCGAGTATTCGGATTTCTACTGCCCGACATCGACTCAAAACGAATCAGTGCAAGTCAGCGGACCCAGTAACCAACCCTCTGTAACCGTAACGTTTTCCGTTGCCAATGCAGCGACGCTATTCGGCTCAGGCAATGCTGCGCTCGATGACCTGGCAGGCACCAGCGTTGAAGGTGACTATTTTGATTTCGGCTTGCCGTTTTTCTACGGCCGCAACGTATTTTTTGCGATCGAGAATAAGAGCACACCTGCCGGCGTCGGGCCTTATTACGCCTTCTGAGCAAGAGCCTGCCGGGGTTAGCAACCAGGATCAGCTGCCGGTTTTGCCGACACCGAAATACCAGTAGCTACTGATTCAATTCAGCGCGATGCTCAAGCGGAGTTTTTGACATCGCGCCGAGGCGCATCGACGTTCTCATAAACCACGAACGGTTTCGCCTCGCCTTTCGCCACCGATTCGTCGACTACCACTTTCGAGACGTTCTGCATCGACGGCAGATCATACATCACGTCCAGCAGGATATTTTCGAGAATCGTGCGCAGGCCGCGTGCGCCGGTTTTGCGTTCCTTGGCTTTGCGCGCGATTGCCAGCAAGGCATCTTCGCGGAACTCGAGCACGCAGTTTTCCATCTGGAACAGCTTGCCGAACTGTTTGACCAGTGCATTTTTCGGCTCTTTCAGAATCGAAATCAGCGCCTTTTCGTCGAGTTCTTCGAGCACTGCCAGTACCGGCGGGCGGCCGACGAATTCCGGGATCAAGCCGTAAC
>CAJCJH010000012.1 GCA_903970615.1 Rhodospirillales bacterium | reverse complement strand
CTCGTTTATCATCACATCGAGGAATTCCAAAGCCGATGATCCCAGCCGAGCAACTGACCCGATTGCTGGCCGCAACTGCGGCCGGTGACCAGCGTGCCTTCGCCGAACTGTATCGCGGCTGCAGTTCGCATCTGTTTGGTTTGCTGTTGCGTATTCTCAAACGCAGGGATTGGGCGGAAGAAGCTTTGCAGGATTGTTTCCTGCGGGTCTGGCAGAAATCCGATTCCTACGATGCAAGCAAAGGTGCACCGCTCACCTGGCTTTCCACCATTGCCCGTTACCGCGCGCTCGACCTGCTGCGCATGAAGCGGCCGGAAGTGGAAATGCCGGAGGAAGGCGACGCACCGCCGATGACGATGGTGGATGTTTCGGAAGATCCCTCCGCGCGAGCGGACGAGCGGCAAGGTGTCGAACGCTTGGAAAGTTGCATGTCGATTTTGCAGGACGAACAGCGCCGCAGCGTTCTGCTCGCATACTACGAGGGCTATACCCATCAGGAACTGGCGAAAGTGATGAAAGCACCGTTGGGCACCGTTAAAAGCTGGGTGCGCCGCGGACTTTCACGACTACGCGAATGTCTGGATCAATGAGTTTTGATCCACATGCAAGTTAAGCAGAAAACGATTACAGATTGACGAATCACCACGGAATTGAAATGAAGTATCAGAACACCGCGCTGCGCCAAATGCTGTCTGCCGAGTATGTGCTCGGCACGCTGCGTGGGCTTGCGCGCCGGCGTTTTGATCGCTTGATCCGCAAGGATGCCGCCTTGCAGCGCGAAGTCCAGTTCTGGGAAGCGCGCCTGAATCGGCTCGCGCTGGAAGTGAAACCGGTCGATCCGCCAGAGACTGTCTGGATCAGCCTGCAAAAATGCATCGAACAGGGCAATACCGTGCCGTTGCGTCCGGCATCGGCAGTGGCTGCGAAGCGCGCAGGCCCGGCGCCGTGGCGCATCGTGGCCGGTCTCGCCGCCGCCGCCGCGGTGGTGCTGGCAGTGTTGCTGAGTCAACCGAAAACGCCGGCCGATTTACCGGTGGCCGTGGTCCCGGCTGCGCCCGCGGCGGAGTCTTATGTCGCGCTGCTGAAAATGCCGGATTCGGACATGCAGTGGACTGTGAGCCTGACACCCGCGCGTGGCCGCATGACCGTCGCCGCGCTCGGCGCCGCACCGCAACTCGGCGATCGCTCGCCGGAATTGTGGTGGCTGTCACCGAGCGGCCCGGTCGCCATCGGCGTGCTGCCGGTGCAAGGCGGTGGCAGCATGCCGCTGCCGGCCGCGCTGGCCAACGCGACCGAGTTGAAGCTCGCAGTCAGCCTGGAGCCGCACGGCGGCTCGCCAACCGGCCAGCCAACCGGCCCTGTGGTGACTTCCGCAGTTGCGGTACATACGGCTTGATCGAGTCTGCCTGATCAAGCCTGACCAGGCCGCCCGGTATTGCCCGATGTCGATCGGGCGTGGGTTCAACGTAACCATCGGCACTTCTGGGCGGTCATCGTCGATCCCGACCGTTTGAACGGTTAGCGCGCCGCTTGCCGCTTGTCCAAAGCCGTGCACGTCCAGAGTCATGCAAACTAAGCCGAGCATTCCAAAACAGGTTTGGAGGAGATCGGCATGACCCAGACTGCGCTGCTCGCCATCGATCAGGGCACCACCAGTTCGCGCGCGATTGTGTTCGATCGCAAGGGCGATAAGCTCGGCACTGCGCAGGTGGAATTGCCGCAAGCTTACCCGCAGCCGGGCTGGGTCGAGCACGATGCGATGCGCATCTGGAACGACGTGCAAGCTTGTGTCCGCGGCGCGCTCAAGGATGCGCGGCTGCAGGCAAAAGACATTCTTGCGCTCGGCATCACCAATCAGCGCGAGACCACGCTGATCTGGGATCGCAAAACCAGCGCGCCGATCGCGCCTGCAATCGTCTGGCAGGATCGCCGCACGGCGGCCTGGTGCCGCGAGCGCGGCGACGATCAACGCCAGCAATGGCTGCAACAGAAAACCGGCTTGTTGCTCGATCCGTACTTCTGCGCGACCAAGATCGGCTGGCTGCTGGATCACGTTGCAGGCGCGCGCAGCCGCGCTGAAAAAGGCGAACTCGCGTTCGGCACCATCGATAGCTGGCTGCTGTGGAATCTCAGCGGCGGCAAGCTGCATGCGACCGACGCCACCAATGCCAGCCGCACGCTGCTCTATAACCTGCAGAGCGGCGAGTGGGATGACGAACTGCTGGATTTTTTCGAGGTGCCGAGGCAGTTGCTGCCGCAAGTGCGCGATAGCGCTAGCGATTACGGCGCAACCGACCCGGAACTTTTCGGCGCCGCGATTCCGATCGGCGCCATCGCCGGCGACCAGCAAGCCGCCACTGTCGGCCAGGCCTGCTTCAAACCGGGCATGATCAAAAGCACTTACGGCACCGGTTGTTTTCTGGTGCTCAACACCGGCAGCGATATCGTACAGTCGCACCAGCGCCTGCTCAGCACGGTTGCCTATCGCATTAACGAGCAAGCCACTTACGCGCTGGAAGGCAGTATTTTCGTCGCCGGCGCGGCAGTGCAATGGCTGCGCGATGCGGTGCGACTGATCGGCTCCGCCAACGAAACCGAAGCGCTGGCGCGCTCGCTCGACGACACTCGAGGCGTTTATTTGGTGCCGGCATTTACCGGCCTCGGCGCGCCTTATTGGGACTCGCAGGCGCGCGGCGCGATTCTGGGTTTGACGCGCGATTCCGGCATCGCCCACATCGTCCGCGCCGCGCTCGAATCCACCTGCTATCAAACCCGCGATCTCATCAACGCGATGGCGAAAGATGCGAATCCGCCGACCGAATTGCGCGTCGATGGCGGCATGGTGGTCAATCACTGGCTGACGCAATTTCTCGCCGACATGCTGCGCATTCCGGTGGTGCGGCCGCGCACGATTGAAACCACCGCGCTCGGTGCCGCATTGCTCGCGGGTCTGCAAGCGGGAGAAGCCGCTGGTGGTTACACCTCACTCGAAGAAATCGCGGCCTTGTGGCGTGCCGATGCGCGCTTCGAGCCGAAGATGGAAGCCAGCCGCGCGGACGCGCTGTATGCCGGCTGGTGCGACGCCGTCGCGCGAACCCGCAGCTCCGCGCGGGATTGAATCGCCAACGCATCGGAAGCCGATCGCCGACATCGGGCGATCGCCAACTCGCCGCTGATCCGCGCAGGCTTGCGCACTGCAACATGGCCGCGTATGGTCGCGCCGGATGAAATTCCCGCTATGAAAATCGTCATTCTCGGTGCTGGCCAGGTCGGTACCACGCTGGCGGAAAATCTGGTCGGCGAAGGGCATGCCGTATCCATCGTCGACCAGGATAAATACGCCCTGGCCGCGTTGCGCGAGCGGCTCGAAATTCTTTCGGTGCGCGGTTTCGCCTCGCACCCGGAGGTGCTGCGCCGCGCCGGCTGCGAGGACGCCGACCTGCTGATCGCGGTGACGGAAAGCGACGAGACCAACATGCTCGCCTGCCGTATCGCGCACACGCTGTTCCACACGCCGACCAAGATCGCGCGCGTGCGTGCGGCGGAATACCTGAGCGAGGAAGACAAGCTGTTTTTGCCGGATGCGCTGTCGATCGATCTACGCATCAGCCCGGAACAATTAGTCACCGATGCGATCCGCGCCTTGATCGAATATCCCGGCGCGCTGCAAGTGGTGGATTTTGCCGAAGGCCGCGTGCGGCTGGTCGGCGTGCGCGCGTTTTATGGCGGCCCCTTGGTCGGGCGCGAACTGAAGGAATTGCCGACGCATCTGCCGAAGGGCGCGGATGCGCGCGTGGCCGCGATTTACCGGCGCAATCGGCCGATCCTGCCGCAAGGCGATACCGTGATCGAGGTCGACGACGAAGTATTTTTCGTCGCCGCCACTGCGCACATCAGCGCGATGATGGCGGAGCTGCGCCGGCAGGACCGGCCGGTCAAGCGCGTTATGCTGGCCGGCGGCGGCAACATCGGCTGGCGGCTGGCGAAGGCCTTGCAGGGCGAGGTGCAGGTCAAGCTGATCGAACGCAATCGGGATAAAGCACGGCAGCTTTCGGAAACGCTGGATCATGTGGTGGTGCTCGCCGGCGATGCCGCCAATGAAGCGCTGCTGGTCAGCGAGAACGTGGAGGATGTCGACGTTTTCTGCGCGGTAACCAACGACGACGAAGCGAATATTTTGTCGGCGATGCTGGCCAAAAGGCTCGGCGCGCGGCGCGCGATGTCGCTGATCAACCGCTTGTCGTATGTCGATCTGGTGGAAGGCGGTGCCATCGACATCGCCATTTCACCGCAGCAGGCCACGGTTTCCGCTCTGCTCGCGCATGTGCGGCGTGGCGACATGGTGAAGGTGCATTCGCTGCGGCGGGGTGCTGCGGAAGCGATCGAAGCGGTGGCGCATGGCGAGCGCGGCAGTTCGCGCGTGGTGGGCCGGCGGCTCGACGAAATCAAGCTGCCGGCCGGAACGACCATCGGCGCCATCGTGCGCGGCGAGCAAGTCATCATCGCGCACGGCGAAGCGGTGATCGAAGCGGAAGATCACGTCATCCTGTTTATCGTCGACAAGAAAAAAGCACGTGAAGTCGAGAAGCTGTTCCAGGTCGGCGTGACGTTCGTCTGAAGCGCGAAAACTACGCGCTGACAATTCCGGGGCTCAGCCCACTGAAACTCATCTCACGAATTCGATCGCTGCATATTTTTCGGATGCGCGATGGGTTCTAATCGCGCCAGAACGCTGGCGTCAACGGAATCAGCACGACGAAGAATTCCAGTCGTCCCACCAGCATGGAGACGGTGCAGACCCAGGTCTGGAAATCGCTCAAGCCCGCGTAAGTGCTGCCGGGGCCGACGCCGTGCAAGCCCGGTCCGACGTTGTTGAGCGTGGCGACGATGGCGGAAAACGCGGTGAGAAAATCCATACCGCTGAGGATCAGCAGAAAGCTCAGGCCGACCATGCTGATGGTGTAGAGATGAATGAATCCGAGCGCCGACAAGGCCACGCGCTCGGGCACAACCTGCCCGCGAATTTTCAGCGAATGCACCGCCGATGGATGCAGCAGCGAAAAAATTTCGCGCGCGCTCTGGCGGAACAGGATCCAGATGCGGATCATCTTGATGCCGCCGCCGGTGGAACCGGCCGACACCGCAATGCAGGAAAGCAACAGCATCCACAAGCCCGCAAACAAAGGCCAGCGATCGTAATCGGTGTTGTAGAAACCGCAGTCGGTGGCGATCGAAATCACGTTGAACGCGGCGTAACGCAGCGCCGGCCACGGGCCGTGATACGCGTGCATTTTCCACAGATAGATAGCGAGACCAACGGCGCTGCCAAGCACCAGCAGCAGGAAACCCAGCGCTTCCGGATCTTT
Source organism: Rhodospirillales bacterium (assembly GCA_903970615.1). Lineage (GTDB taxonomy): Bacteria > Pseudomonadota > Gammaproteobacteria > Nevskiales > Nevskiaceae > Nevskia. Next base: position 22,674 of record CAJCJH010000012.1, on the reverse strand, counting down.
CAGATACACACGCAGACTGCGGCCGCGCCAGGCGAGGAAATGCGTGGCGAAATTGATGCCGGCGAGCAGCATGAAAACCATCAGCACGGCTTCGATCGCCTGCGAGTGGAAGTAGCCGATCTTGGCGTCGTGAGTGGAAACGCCGCCGAGCGAAAGTGTCGACAGCGCATGGCAGATCGCATCGAACGTGTTCATGCCGGCAATCCGCAACGCGACGGCGCAGGCGAACGTCAGCGCAATGTAGATCATCCATAACGAGCGTGCGGTTTGCACGAAACGCGGCAGCAGTCGCGTTTCCTTGATCGGCCCGCTCGCCTCGGCGCGATACACCTGCATACCGCCAACGCCGAGCAACGGTAGCACCGCCATGCCGAGTCCGATGATGCCGAGGCCGCCAAGCCAGCACAGTTCGGCACGCCACAGATTGACCGCGTGCGGCAATTGGTCGATGCCGGTGAGCAGCGTCGCGCCGGTCGCGGTGAAGCCGGACATACCCTCGAAATAAGCGTCGGTGAACGACAGCCTGGGCAGCGCCAGCATCAGCGGGATGGCAGCGTCGGCGGCGAACACGATCCAGGCCAATGCGACCAGCAGGAAGGCGTCTCGCGCGCGCAGCTCACGACGGAAACGGCGCGTCATCAGCCACAGCAAGGCACCGATCAGCAGGTTGATCGCCAGCGCAATCGCAAATGCCGTCAGCGCGCCATCTCGATACCACGCGGCGGCGACCAGCGGCGGCAAGTAAGCCAGGCCGAAGCCGATCAGCAGCTTGCCCAGCGGATTGATGACGTGCGGCAAATCCTTGAGCAAATCTATTTCCCTGTCGCGCCCGAAGATGGCGGAGTTTAGCCTGAGCGTCGCCAGTGCTTGCGCGCCGGGTCTGGATTTTGTACCGCAGGCTCAAGGCTTACGTGGACGAACCCATCGCCAGGTTTTAGACTCATTGTCCTACTTGGAGTCCGGATGCCGGCGCTCAGCGGCCTTCACGATAAGCAAATCTCAGGAGAAAAATGATGGAAGAGAGTGGATTCAGCCCTGCAAAAATCGCGGTGCTCGCGTTGATTCTGGCGGCATTCGTGGTCGGCGGCTATTTCGCCACCCGTTCGGATTCGTCGTCCGATGAGCCGGCCAAGGTAGCGGCGGCGCCGGCAGCGCCAGCCGATGCAGCTCCCGCGGCAACGGATGCGTCGTCTGCCAGCACCACTGCCGGCACCGCAGCCGACACCGCCTCGTCCACACCCGCGGACCAGGCCAATCCTGCGCCGGCGCAAGTCACTCCGCCGCCGGCAACGGCGATGACTGCCCAGCCGGCGGGCGAACCGGCGCCCAGCGAAACGCCCGCGCCAGCGTCGGATGAAATGGCGCAAAGCGCGCCCGAGACTGCAGCGCCGCCCAGAAAATCCCACCACGCTGAAAGCGACGAATCGGCCGCTCCCAGGCGCGATCACGTCAAATCACCGCCGCCGGCTCTGGCCGTTTTAACGCCGTGGTGGAATCAGAACGCGGGCGCGTTTCACGTGGTCGCAGTTGGCCCCGCCAGTGAGAAGCCCGGCATCGTCGTAGTGTTTTCGACCGATCTGAAAGACCCGGCCACCGCCAGTCAGCAGCTGCACTTGAAGCGCAACGGTCAGCCCGTATCCGGCACTTGGCAGAAGGGCGCGAACAATCGAGTGCTCGCCTTGACTGACCTCACGCCGGGCCAATATCAACTCGCTATCGACGGCAGCATTGCCGATACGTCGTCCGAAACGCTGGGTGCGACCAGAGCCGGTCCGGTTTTCGTGAAGCAGTAGTTCTTCGGCTGCGCCAGGTTTTTGAATGTTGAAAGCGTCCGGAAATTTGGCTTCCTTCAATTGACTATTTCTGATCCGTAAACACCAGCGCTTTTACGCTAGACCGACAAGAAGAAAAAAGCTGCTCGTCAGCAGAGTCATCACCCACTGACGAGCAGCCCTGCAAAGCCGATAACCATGTCCGTATTCACCAAAGTGAGCCACGCCGAACTGCTGGCATTCCTGCAGCAGTATTCGCTCGGCGAGCTGCTTGGTTTTCAGGGCATCGGCGAAGGTGTGGAGAACACCAATTATTTTGTCGACACCGACGGCGGGCGCTGGGTGCTGACGCTGTTCGAGCGGCTCAATTACGACGATCTGCCGTTCTTTCTGGGCATCATGGATCACCTCGCCGCACGCGGTTTTCAATGCCCGATGCCGATTCGCAACCGCGCCGGCGAGATGCTGCTCAGCTTGAACCAGAAACCCGCAGCGCTGGTGCTGCGGCTCACCGGTCAGAGCGTGTTGTTTCCCAATCTGCAGCAATGCGCCGCGGTGGGTGCGGCGCTCGGCGAGCTGCATGTGCTGGGTCAGACTTTCGAGGGTCGTTGCGACAACAGTCGCGGCGTGTCGTGGCGCCGGCAGACCGGCGAACTGCTGGTGCCGAAAACGGATTCAATCACGCGCAGACTGATCGAAGACGAGCTGGCCGCACAGGATGCGCTGGATTTATCCAGTCTGCCGCAGGGCGTGATCCACGCAGATTTGTTCAAGGACAACGTGCTGTTCGTCGACGACCGTCTGACCGGCGTGATCGACTTCTATTACGCCTGCAACGATGCGCTGCTGTACGACCTTGCAATCACGCTCAACGATTGGTGTGCCGAGGCCGATGGCCACGTCAACAGCGCGCGCGCGCAGGCCTTGATCGCCGCTTATTGCGCCCGGCGCGAACCGGATGCGCGCGAACGCAGCGCCTGGCCCCTGGTGTTGCGCGCAGCCGCGTTCCGGTTCTTTTTATCGCGCCTGCACGACTGGACGTTCCCGCGCGAAGGCGACATGGTTCACATCAAGGATCCGAATCCGTATCGGCGGATACTGCTGCATCACCGCGAACATGCAGCACCCGTGTTATAGCGATCGATCCGCTGGTCGATCAACTGCTAATCGCGCTTCCACGCCACTTCCGCTCCGCCATTCTGCCGTGCCAGCACGCGCGAGCAGACGAACAGATAGTCCGACAGGCGATTGAGATATTGCGGCGCGCAGGGATTCAAAGGTTCCTGCGCGTTCAGCGCCCACAGCGCGCGCTCGGCACGTCGAGCAACCGATCGTCCCAGGTGCGCCGCAGCCGCCGGCGCATTGCCGCCGGGCAGGATGAATTCCTTCAGCGGCGGCAAGGCTTCATTCAGCCGTGTCAGTTCCGCTTCGAGCCGCGCGAGTTGCGTTTCGGTGATGACTTTCGCGCCAGGCAGGGAAAGTTCGCCACCGAGATCGAACAGCTCGTGCTGCGTGCGCGCCAAAGGTCCGCGCATATCGTCCGGCAAGGGCTGCACCAGCAGCGCGCCGATGACGCAATTGAGTTCGTCGACCTCGCCCATCGCGGCCACGCGCGGTGCGGATTTCGGTAGACGCGAGCCGTCGGCAAGTCCGGTTTCGCCTTTGTCGCCGGTGCGTGTGACGATTTTGCTGAGTCGATGGCCCATCGTTATTGATCTCGATTGTCGATCTGTGGATTTGCTGGCCGCACAGCTTACAGCGGCTGCGTTTGATGATGCGCCTGATGCCGCGAATGCGTGCCCGATTGCAGGCGCTTAAAATCTCCGCGACTCGATCAGACTAAAACGAAACGTGCGTCGCTTTGCGGATATGCCGCAGCGTCAGCGTTACCATGAGCACCTTCGCATCGCGCGCCATTTCCGAATCCAAACGCAGTGTCCAGCCCTTACATTCAAGCCGCCCGCGCGGCGGCTGAAGCCGCCAATGCGGTGATCCGCAAAGCCTATCGTGGCAATTTCGAGGTGCGTTACAAGGCCGATGCCAGCCCGGTAACGGAAGTCGATATCGCGGCCGAACGCGCGATCAAGCAGCGTTTGCAGGCGCAGTTTCCGGAGCATGGTTTTTATGGCGAAGAGCTCGGCCGCGAGTCGGCGGACGCCGAATATTTGTGGCTGATCGATCCGATCGATGGCACCAAGGCTTTCGTGCGCGGCTATCCCCTGTTCTCGGTACAGATTGCCTTGATGCATCGCGGCGAATTGATCGCCGGCGTATCGAGCGCGCCCGAATGGAATGGCGGCAGCGGCGAACTGGTGTGGGCCGGGAAAGGACAAGGCGCCTGGCTTGGAGACCAGCGTTTACAGGTGTCTGCAACCAATGCGCTGGAACGCGCCACTCTCTCCACCGGCAATCTGGCGCGGCTCGCGCGCAGCCATGCCTGGGCGCGTCTCGGCGGCTTGATTCCGAAGCTGCATCGCATTCGCGGCTATGGCGACTTCCTGCACTATCACTGGCTCGCCGCGGCCAAGCTTGATGCGGTGGTCGAATCCGACGTCAACATTCTGGACATCGCCGCGCTCAGCGTGATCGTGCAGGAAGCCGGCGGAATCTTCACCGATCTCGAAGGCAATGCGCTGACACTCGACACCACCAGCGTACTCGCGGCAACGCCCGGCCTGCATGCGCAATTGCTGCGTGAACTGGATTATCGGCCGCCGGCTTGAATCGCGTGCCGATCAACCATCGATCAAACCCACCGGCCAATGTGTGAATCCTGTTTCAGTTTGCTCCCAAAGCTGGTCAAAACTTTTTGGCACTTGATCAGAACTCATCTCATAAACTATTGCGCTCGGTGTTTTGCGCGCCAGCGGTGCTCATAATGCTCACATACGTTTATGTATGCTTGGCTTGCTACGCTCCGGCGACGCGCAAACTCCCTTCGCTCGCTACGTTTCTGAGTTAAGTTCTAGAGAGAACCGCCGATGCCTATCCGCTCGTTGACGATCACCGCAATCTGCAGCCTCGCCTTGATGCTCGCAGCCTGCGGCAAGAAAGAAAATGCCGAACCCGCGCCGACTGCCGATGCCCAAGCCGAGGCGATGGCGCATCAGCACGAGCACGACTCGCCGGTGCCCACGCCCGCAGCGGAGCAGCCACCGATCGCAGCGGTGCATGGCCAGAATGTGGTTTACGGCAAGCTCGGCGGGCATCCGCTCGCCGGCTATTTCGTCACGCCGGCAAAGGCCGATGGTGCGCTGCCGGGCGTGATCGTGTTTCACGAATGGTGGGGACTCAACGACAACATCCGCCACATGGCCGATCAGCTTGCGGCGCAAGGTTATGCGGTGCTGGCCGCCGACATGTACGACGGCAAAAGCGCGCAGACGCCGGACGATGCCAAGGTTTTGATGGCCGATGCGCTGAAGAAACCGAAGGAACTGGATCGCAATATCGACGCCGCATTCGTCTATCTGAAAGATACCGCGAAGGCCAGCAAGATTGCCACACTCGGCTGGTGCTTCGGCGGCAGCATGTCGTTCGAGGCCGCGCAGGAACTCAGCGGGAAACTCGCGGCGACGGTGATTTACTACGGCTTCGTCAACGACAAGGCCGCCGGTTTAGCCAAAATGAAAGCGCCGGTTTTAGGACTGTTCGGCGGCAAGGACGGCGGTATTCCGGTGACCACGGTCGAGGCATTCACCCAAGGCCTGGAAGCGCAAGGCGCGCGCCCGATCGTGAAGATTTATCCGGAAGCCGGCCACGCCTTCGCTAATCCTTCCGGCCAGAATTATCGCAAGGACGACGCCGACGACGCCTGGAAACGCACGCTCGATTTTCTTGGCGAGAATTTGCAGAACGGCTAGAAAACATCGAGCATCGCGGGATTATAAATGCAAGCATTTAGCGACGATCAAATCGCCTGGCTCGGCCGTTCTGCTTCGTCGCTCAGCACAGAATCCGTCATCCAGCAGCCGCGGTAAGGCGCGTCCTGCTGGCGACTGAGGATGAAGACATAGCGATGCGCGTTGCCGTCGCTGTCGATCAAATCCACACCTTGCAGAGCGGCATCGCCTTTGACGATCACCGGTTCCAGCGTGGCGGTTTGGTAGTCGAGCATCGCGGCATAGCCTTGATGGATCATCTTCGCGAAGTGCGGCAGCGGCCCGGTGAGTTCGCGGTTGCCCGGCGAAGTGAATCGAAAAACGGTGGCGATGCCGGCGTCGGCGCGCGGCTCGTCGTTGTGCTTGAGCGCCTGCAGTTGCAGGGTCACCACGTCGGTGGGCGATAGTTTCGACGCGGGCTGCGCAGGCATTTCAGCGATCGATATCCTGCAGCCGAGCATCAAGATCAAGGCTGTGCCGATCACGGCGAAACGCTGGGCGGTGGAGCGTGGCGGATGCGGCGTCATGGGAATGCCTCGAAGCAAACGGGTTGGCCGGGCTTCGATTATGCGCCGCTGCAGCAGTTCATTTCTATCGAAATCCAGCGGTGCGTAGCCGTTCTGCGAATACGTCAACTAGCGCAATTGCCTGCCCATCGGCACACGACGAATTGATTCAGCGCACACTCAACGCGGCTGAATTTCAGGACGCTAGCCAGCCCGCTAGCTCTGACTGCCGTCGCCGACGAAATGGCAGGCCGCGTAATGCTCCGGCCCGACCCGGCGCAGATGCGGTTCCGAACGCACGCAGGCGGATTCCGCCAGCGGGCAGCGCGGATGAAATACGCAGCCCATCGGCGGATGCTGCAAGGCCGGCGCGGCCGATTTCGCGGCGCGTTTTTTATGCGTGGCTAGCGGCGATTGCTCGCTGATTGCCGCGCGTTCCAGCAACGCGCGCGTGTACGGATGCCGCGGCGCATCGAGCAAGGCGTCGGTCGGCGCCTGCTCCATCACCTTGCCGAGCGTCATCGTCAACAGGCGTGAGCAATACGGCCGCAACGCGGTGGGTTCCTGCGCGAACAGCAGCAGCGCCAGATCCATTTGCTGCGCCACGTCGACCACCAGTTCGATGAAGGCCTCGCGCGCTTCATCGTCGAGCTGCGCAGCGGGGGCGTCGCACAGCAGCACTTTCGGCTGCGCGCCCAGCGCTCTGGCTAGCGCCACGCGCGCACGCTCGGGTGCAGTCAGTGCCTTCAGGGTTTTCTGCGCCAGCTCGTCCGGCAAGCCGACGCGCGCCAGCAGCGCGGCAACATGGGCATCGCGTGCTTGTGTGTCCAGCTTCGGCGTTTGCAGGCGCAAGGCCTCGCCGATGATGTCGCCGATCTTGCGGCGCGTCTTGAAATCAGCAAAAGGATTTTCCTCGATCAGCTGGATCGGATGGCGCAGCAGGCTCGTATCTTTTTTCGCCGTAGCGCGGAGTTCTTCGCCATCGCAGCGAATCGAGCCGGTGATCGATTTTTGCAAGCCGGCCAGCGCGCGCGCCAGCACCGTTTTACCGCAGCCGGATTCGCCGACGAAGCCGATCGTCTCGCCGTGACGGACGTCGATATGAAGGTCGTCCAGCGCCAGTATGTGACCACGGCGCAGACCCGGCAGCATGCCGCGCGGCCGGAATTGCACGCTCAAGTGGCGCACAGACAGGCGCGGTTTCGCCGAGGCGGGATCGTTCATTCGAGCAGGTTGGACAAGCGTCTGCAGGCGCAGACCGATAGCGATTCTTAGTTTGTAATTATACGGCCAGATGGGTTGGCCGGCGCTGCGGCTCAGGCATCCGAGCACGCCAGATTCAAGGCTGGCGAGCGCTTGAAAAAGCGCTGGCGTATTAGCTGATCGAATGCGCCAGCGGCCATCGGCAATCAATCAATCGATATCGCGGAATCCGCAGATTCCACGACACGCGAAGTGCGTTTTCAGGCCTGCAAATGCGCTTCCAGGAACCACAGGCTCTTGTCGAGGCCGCGCGAGATGCCGGTGAAAAGATCGGCGGTGTCGGCGTCCTTCAGCTCGGTTGCGGTATCGATCGCCGCGCGCGTGCTGGAGGCGAGAATAGCGAAGCGTTCGATCAAACCCGCCAGCGCTTCGCTGCCTTCGATGCCGACGCCGGGAAATTCCGGCAGGCGTGAGGTGTGCGCTGCCATGCGCGAAGTACCAAGCGCAACGCCGCCGAGCGCGGTGGCACGTTCGGCGATGTCGTCGGTGTAGTCCTCGGCTTCTTCGGCGAGCTTGTCGAACAGTTCATGCAGCGCGATGAAGTGCATGCCTTTCACGTTCCAGTGCGCCTGCTTGATCTGGCTGAACAGATCGAAGGTGTCGGCGAGTTGCTGGTTCAACAGTGCGATCAGCGCGACGCGCTGTTTTTCGGGAATGTCGATGTGCGTGCGGTAGCTGGCTTTTGCCGTCCCGCCCGACAGGTTCTTGTTCAAGGGGAATGTCTTGCTCATGGCAGTGGTCCGGTTCGTTGGTTTAAGTAATTCAAGTCGATAATCTAACCGCGAAAGCCTTCGTCGTGAAGTGAATTCTGGCTTTCTGTAAGATAGCTAAATACTATGGTTTGCCGCTTAATACCAGCTTCTGCTTGCGATAATAACTGAAGATGTCATTCAGGCTGCGGCGCGGTTTCCAGCCGAATTTTTCGCGGAACAGCGCGCCGTCCAGAATCACCGGATATTTGAAATAGTTGATCAGGTAAGGCGGGAAAAACGCTTTCCAGTTGAGCAGATTGCTGAGCATTTTCGGCAGCGCCGGCGGAATTGAAGGAATCGGCAAACGGCGGCAGCCGCATTGCGTCACCGCTTCCTGGAATGGCACATAATCGTCGGGTGCGACGTTGTAAATGCCCGGCAGATTCTTGTCGAACGCCAGCATGATGGCCGCGGCCATGTCGTCGACATGCAGAAACTGCATCAGCGGCGAAAACCCCACCAGCACCGGCGCCAGTGGCCGTGAAAGCAGGATCGACATGCTGTTGCGCACGCCCGGCCCGAGCACATTGCACGGCCGCAGAATGGTGATGTTGAGCTGCGGATGTTTCCACAGATAAATATTGGCGAGACTTTCCAGTTCCACCGAATCGACCAGGTCCTGCGTGACTTCCGTCGCCTTCAGCGGCGCATCTTCATCCAGCAGCGCCGGGTTGTAGGCCGAGGCGCCATAGACGAAATAACTTGAATGGATGATGACTTGGCCGACACCATGCTTAAGCGAAAGATCGAGCAGCCGCTTGGTGCCGAGCACGTTGGCGTTGTAGCGCTGCTGCGGGGTTTTTTCGTGCGTGAACATGCGGCCGACGTGAATCACCGCATCGATCTTGTGCTGGTTGAAAATATCCTCGAAGCCGCGCTTGTGCAGTTCCACCAGATAGCTTGGAATGCCGGCATCGGTCTCGACCTTGCTGCGGAAATCGACCGCGATCACCTGATATTGCCCGTACAATTTGGCGATCACGCGCTTCGCCAGCGCGCCGGCCGCACCGGTTACCAGCACGGTTTTGCGCTCGCTTGCAGATTTCGATTCGAGGCTTGCCGCAGCGATCGATTTAGCCGCTGATCTGGCGATCGGATCGGACACGGATTTTTTCGGTTTGGTTGCCATCAAAACACGCTCTGGCGCGCGGCCAGCCCTTCGCTGATAAGTTTGCGGATGGATTCTTTCACCTGTGCGGCGCGCTCGCTGATTTCGCTTTCGTCGGCCCGGCCGCCTTCGAACCGGATCGGCTTGCCGAAGTGGATGAACATGCGCGCCGGCAGCGGTGCATAGATCGGCAGCAGCGGGAAATACGGCAAGCCCAGCAGCTTCGCAATCGGCTTCAGATTCGCCAGCGCCGGCATGGTTTCCTCGGCACCGATCACCGCAACCGGAACGATCGGCGTGTCGTTGTTCATCGCCAGATGGATGAAGCCAGTGCCAAAGCGTTGCAGTTGATAGCGCTCCTTGTACAGCTTGCCGGAACCGCGCACGCCCTCGGGAAACACCATGATGGCTTCTTCGGCGGCGAGCATTTTCGAGCAGTTGACCGGATCGCCGATGACGCCGCCGATCGCGTTCATCAGGTTGCCGAGCCACGGCACTGTCGGGAAAAAACGCTCGATCATGCCGCGCACCGCGCGCGGGCCATGCGGATTGGTGGCGGTGGCGACGCCGATCATCAGGCCGTCGATCGGCAGCTGGCCGCTGTGATTCGACACCAGCAGCACACGACCGCGCGGCGGAATGTTTTCCAGTCCGCTGGCTTCGACGCGGAAATAGCGGTCGTACAGCAGCTTCAGCGAAGCCACTGCGAGCGTCGCCGCATCTTCGTTATAACCCCAGGCGTCGTAGCCGAAGCTGCCGGTGGGTTTCGGCATGCGCGCCATCAAGGCCAGTATTTCCGGCGTGACGAGTTGCTGCTGCAAGCGTTGTTTCAGGTTCAAACCAGATCGCACCTTGTTATTGGAAATTTATCGTCAACGAAACTCAGCATTTCTCCTGCCACTTTTAACTTAGACGAATTCTCGCTCGACGGGAAGCGCAGCAGCGCCGTGAGCGGTTTGCGCGCGTGCAATTGATCCAACCCGATCGAGGCTCAGGCTGGAATTTCCAGCGCGTTTTCGGCCACGCGCTCGCGTAATTGCAGCGTCCACAGCTTCGCATAAGCGCTGTTCTTCGCCAGCAAGGCTTCATGCGAACCGCGCTCGACGATGCGGCCTTGATCCAGCACCAGGATTTGATCGGCATCGGTGACGGTGGACAAGCGATGCGCGATCACCAGCGTCGTGCGGCGCTCGGCGGCGGCGCGCAGCGCATCTAGAATCGCAGCTTCGGCGGCGGAATCCAGCGAGGACGTGGCTTCGTCGAGAATCAGGATCGGCGGGTCTTTCAACAGCGCGCGCGCAATCGCAATGCGCTGCTTTTCGCCGCCGGACACTTTCAAGCCACGCTCGCCGACCTTGGTTTCGTAGCCTTCCGGCAATTGCGCGATGAAGCCATCCAGGTGCGCGGCGCGTGCGGCGCGTTCGATCTCGGCCTGGCTCGCATCCGGTCGGCCGTAGCCGATGTTGTAGGCGATGGTGTCGTTGAACAGCACGGTGTCCTGCGGCACCACGCCGATCAGCCGGCGCACGCTATCCTGCGTGAGATCGCGCAAGTTCTGACCGTTGATGCAGACGCGCCCGGCATCCGGATCGTAAAAGCGGAACAGCAATCTGGCGAGGGTCGATTTGCCGGCGCCGCTGGCACCGACGATGGCGAGCTTGCCGCCTTCCGGAATCTCGAAACTCACGCCGTCGAGAATGCGCCGCGCGGGCGAATAGCCGAAGCTGACCTGATCGAAAGCCACGCGCGCGCGGCGTGTGACGATCGCTGTGGCTTTGGGCGAGTCGAGCACTTTCGATTTCTGGCCAAGCAGGCCGAACATTTTCTGCATGTCGGTCAAGGCGCGGCGGATTTCGCGGTAGACGAAGCCGAGAAAATTCAGCGGCACGAATAGCTGAACCATGTAGGCGTTCACCGCGACGAAGCCGCCGGTGCTCATGCGATGTTGCAGCACATCGGTGGCGGCGAGCCACATCATCGCGGTGATGCTGCCGGCGACGATTAGCGACTGGCCGCAGTTGAGCATCGATAGCGAACGCCGGTTCGCGCCTGTGGCCTTTTCCCATTGCGCCATGCTGTCGTCGTAGCGCTGCGCCTCAAAGCGCTCGTTGCCGAAATACTTGACGGTTTCGTAGTTCAACAGGCTATCCACCGAACGCGAATTGGCGCGCGCGTCGGACTCGTTGGCTTCGCGCACGAAGCGCGTACGCCATTCGGTGATCCAGATCGAAAAGCTGACATAAGCCACCACCGAAACGAAGGCGATCGCGGCGAAACGGATGTCGTATTGCGCCCACAGAATGCCGGCGACGAGTGCGATTTCGATCAGCGTCGGCACGATGTTGAAAGTGAGGAATCGCAGCAGGAAGTTGATGCCGTCGACACCGCGTTCGATGTCGCGCGCGAGCCCGCCGGTGCGCCGCGACAAATGGAATTCGAGATCGAGCGCATGCAGATGTTCGAACACGCGCAGCGCCGAACGCCGTTGCGCGCGTTCGGCGACGCGGCCGAAAACCACATCGCGCAATTCGCCGAGCAGCACGTTGGCAAAGCGCGCCGCGCCGTAGGCCAGCAATAGCGCGGCGGGCACGATCAGCACTTTGCCATCGGCCGGCGTGAGGCTATCGACCAGCCGCTTCAAAATCTGCGGCAGCCAGACGCCGGCGCCTTTCGCCGCCATCATCAACACCAGTGCGAAAGCCACGCGGCCCGGAAACTCGGCGAGATAAGGCCGCAGCGCCTTCAAGGTGGCGCCGACGCGCAAGGGCGGCGTGGCGTCTGCGGCGCTATCGCGTTTGCTGGCACGGCTATGCGGAGATCGGGACACCGGCGTTTGACCTCGATAAATACGGCGCAATTGGAGCAGCTAGTGTGAACCTCAAGCATGCCTCGCGCATTCGAGCCGCATTCTGCGCGCGTCGCGGGCGAACGAGCGTGTCGCACAAATACGCACCGACTTGCGACAACTTCCCTGAGCTCCAAACGCGCCGCTAATGATTTTCTTCGTGCGCGATTTTCCAGCGGCCGTTGCTCTGGCGCTGCCAGTATTGTTCGCGGCGGGAAATATGCGAGACATTGTCGATGCTGTAATCCTGGGTGAATTGCGCGAGCATCAAATCCTGCTGGCCCGGATATGCGAACAGGTTCAGGCCGGTGAGGTGGATGTCGAGCGGCGTGGTGGTTTTCGCCAGCAGTTTCGCATCGTCGAAATGCGGCTTCGATGAGCCGTCGTTGCCGCGAAAATCGCGCGCATAAAAACTCTGGTACTCCGCACTGTCGTGCTTCGCCCAAGCCTCACGCCAGGCTTCGATCCGCGATTTGATCTCCGCCCGGCGCGCGGCCTGCCGCTCCGGCGGTACCCAGTCGACGTGATCGCTGAAGATCACCGGCGTTTCGTCGATATGGATGATCTGCTTCAGGCGCAGCAAATCCTCGTTGGCCAACACCAGGCAGCCTTCACTGGCGCGCGGCGGACGCGAATAGGTATCCGCAGGCACGCCGTGCAGCCAGATGCCATAACCGGTGCGGCCGTGCACGCGATCCCAGGCGTTCGGGTAATTCAGCGGAAATGCGCCGGCGCCATAGAACGCGGGTAAGGCACTGCCGGGCGTAAACGTGGTGGCGCGATAGATGCCGACCGGCGTCATCAGGTCGCCGGAGCTGCGCTTGCCGAATCCGCGGCGCGCGAGTGTGGAATAGAAATCTTCGACCACCTGCAAGCGGCCGCCGCGATTGCTCAGCACATAAAGCCGCGAGCGCGACAGATCCGCCAGCAAAACATAAGGCTCGCTGTTGGCGAGTTCGACGATATCGCTCGGCAAACTGCCCGCGGTCGGCTCGCGCTCGCTGTGGCCGACGCGCACGCGAAATTCCTCGCGCAATTCCTTCAGCTGCGCGCTGTCGGCCTTACTCATCGGCAAGGCGTCGGCAATACCGGAACGCATGGCGAGCAATTGAGCGTAAAGCAGCTGCGCCAGCCGGAAATTCGGCTCGCGCTGAGTCAGGTTGAATAGCTCCTTGAGGGCGTCGTTATCGCGGCCGTTATCGATCGCCTGCACCGCAATCTGCAGCTGGTGTTCCGGCGAAACGCCGGCCTGCGCATCCGCATTCGCCGCGGCCACCACCGCGCTGGCGCTGGTTTCCTTGCTGCCGATGGCGAGCGCCTGCGATACCGCGAATCCGCACAACACAAAAGCGGCCCGTCGGCTGATTCGCATCGCAGGCCAACCGCGTGGCTTGACTCGCGTCACCAAGAATTTACGGAGAATTTATGGGGAATTTATGGGCGAACCATGCGGATGATGGGGCTCGATCCAGCGCGGCTTACCGCACGCTCTCGCGCAGGATTTTCCAGCCACTGCCGGTGTTTTCCAGATCCAGCACCTTGGTCGCTTTGTCGGTGAGTTTGTCGGCGCGATAGCTCTGCGCGAAAGTCACCTGCGCATGCGTGGCATCGACTGCCGTGACTTGCGGGCTGCTGACCTTGACGCTGATCTGCGACGGCTTGGAAACCCGATCGCGGCGCAGCGTTTCCCAACTCTCGCGCGTCAAGCCCTGTTCGGGCTTGAAGTTGGGCGAGTAGTAGGCCAGATAAGCATCCACATCCTGTGACGACCAGGCCGCAGCCCAGGCTTCCAGCATGGCATCGATCGCCGCTTCGTCGGCGGCCGCGACCGGGGCTGTTGCCGTATCGGCGACGGCCGGTTCTGCGGCAGCCGCATGCGCCGGTGCAGGTGCTGCGGTTTCCGGCGGCGGCGCGGCGGCAACCGGCACGGATGCGGGTGCTGCTGCCACTGGCGCAGCGACCGGTGCAGCAGGCGGCGCAACCGGGGCGGCGCGCGCGACCGCAGGCGGTGGCGGCGGCGTGCCATTCAACTGGCTGATCAGCGACAGCTTGTAGCGCACACCCTGATTATTCTGATCGAGCGACAGTGCGCGATTGTAGGCAGCGCCCGCGAGCGCGGCGTAAATGTCGCCCAGATTTTCGTGCGCGGTGGCATAGCTCGGATGCGTTGCAAGCGCGGCTTCCAGCGCAGAACGCGCTTTTTCGTAGTCGCCCTGCTGCGCATACAGCACGGCGAGGTTGTTGTACGGCTCCGGCAATTGCGGATAGTCGCGCGTCAAATCGGCGAAGGTCTTGATCGCCTCGGTGGTCTTGTTCAGCTTGACCAGAATCAGGCCGCGTGAGAAACGCGCTTCGGCATCCTGCGGCGACGAAGCCAGGTATTTGTCCAGCCGCTTGAGCGCGCCATCGAGGTCGCCCTTGGCCACCATCGCCTGCGCTTCTTCAACGGCGGGCGAAGCAACCGCGGCGATCGGCAGCACGCCTGCGAAACTGATGATTGCAGTCAGGCAAGAGGCTTTGCAGGCACTTTTGAAGGTCGAGCTAAGATTGGATTTCACAATGGGTCCGGGACGTCTGGAAAGCGAATTATCAGGAACAGCGCCATTCTAAAACAGGCCGGCGCGCTGCAAATTACTATAGCAGCAACTTCCCACCCGGCTGTGCCCTCGCCCGATGCGCGCTCTGATCGTCAAGACTTCGTCGCTGGGCGATATCGTGCACGCCTTGCCCGCACTCACCGATGCCAAGCTGGCCTCGCCGGAGTTGAGTTTCGACTGGCTTTCGGAAGCTGCTTTCGCCGAAATTCCGGCTTGGCATCCGGCTGTTGAAACCGTGCTCAGCTGCAACCTGCGAGCGTGGAGACGACATCCGCTGCGCACTTTTTCGGGCGACGAATGGCCGCGTTTCCGCGATGAACTGCGGCGCCAGGATTACGATTGCGTGATCGATGCGCAAGGCCTGTTGAAAAGTGCCTGGCTCGCCAGCCGCGCCCGCGGGCCGATCGCCGGGCCGGATAAACGCAGCGCACGCGAACCTTTGGCGGCTTGGTTTTACGATCGGCGCTATGCCGTGCCGAAGCACGACGACGCCCATGCGATCGATCGCACGCGTAGCCTGTTCGCGCAAGCGCTCGGCTATCCGCTGCCGCAAACGCCAGCCGACGCTGGCTTGCAGCGCAGACATTTCGCAGCGCCTGAAATTGAGCAGCCTTATGCGTTGCTGCTGCACGGCACCACCTGGGCCGGCAAGCGCTGGCCGCTGGCAAACTGGCAATCCATTGCGAAGTGGCTGGTACAGCGCGGACTGCGACCGGTGCTGCCTTGGGGCAACGACGCCGAACTTGCCGATGCGGAAATAATTTCCGAATCCTGCGCCGGCTTCGTGCTACCCAGGCTGGGTCTGACCGCGCTCGCCGGATGGATCGCGCATGCGCGGATTTGTGCGGGTGTGGATACCGGGCTGGCGCATCTGGCGGCCGCGCTCGGCACGCCGCAAGTCACGCTGTACGGACCGACGCTGCCGCAACTCACCGGCGCGGTCGGCGCCCATCAAATCTGGCTGCGCAGCGACGAGTCGGAAGCGATCGATCGTGCGCGGACAACGGATGTCAGCGTCAAGCGCGTTGTCGCCGCGCTCGATCAATTGCTTGAAGCTTGAAGCTCAGATCGACAGCCTGCGGCGCAACGCGGCGTTCAAGCGTTTTGCCCAGGCTTTCAGCTTGATCGCCCACGAAATCGGCGGCGTTTCAAGCGGGCCATCGAAGCGTTCGCCGCGCCGCAGCACCGTTTTGGTCAGCACGCTGGAGGGCATGCCCCATTTGGCGATGAACATGAAATAGCCGGGATTCTTGACGATGCGCTTCACCGATTTCGAGCCGAAGTGATACACGCGGCTGGCGCTGATGCCCTGAAAATGGCGCACGCCGAGTTGCCATAACTTCATCGAAAAATCCGGATCGGAATACATGCCCGGCGAAAATTCCGTGCTGTAGCCACCGACTAGATCCCACACATCCTTGTGCACCAGATTCGGCGGCCAGGTGGCGCCTTGCCAATCGGCGAATGGCAGCGCGGCGAACTCGCGCAGTAATCGCGGCTGATCGAAACTTTCGGCATCGCGGCCATAATCCCGCTCGATCGAACAACGGCTCTGCGCGAGCGGCTCGATCGCCGTCGCCGAGAGAAAAAAATATTTGTGCGGGATTTTCTGCACCGCCTGCCATAGCGGCGCATCCCAATCCGGACACACCACCATGTCGTCGTTCATGTAAAGCAGATAGTCGGTCGTCAGCAATTTTCGACAGGCATTCAGCGCGTAGCAAACGCCGATGTTGATGCGGCTGATCGAGTAGTCGAGGTCGGCCTGCTGCTGCACCCATTCCAAAGTGCCGTCCTTGCCTTCGTTGACGTGAACGATGATCTGGTGCCGATGCGCCGAATACTTGCGAATGCTTTCGACGCAAAGCTTCAGGTAGGGCAGGTTGTTCCACGTCGGGATGACGATGGAAAAGCGCGCGTCGCCAATCGGCGCTCGTTGCAGCGACTGGAGTTCGGCTTGAACAGCGACATCGGCGGACATCATCGAAACAATGCCGGTTGAAGATTGAACTTGCGATTCGTTCGGCCAATCATTTCGGCAGTCGGCCCTGCAATTCGGCGAGCTTCAGGTATTTGTAGAACGCGACTTCGGCGGTCGAAAACGCCAGCACGAAGCCGATGCCGCCTTCAAGAAATGCGCACTTGAAAACATAGCTGCGGATGAACGCCCAGAGTCCGTGACTGATTGCGGACGCCAGCGAGCCGCGTTTACCTCGCGCCACCAGATCGTGCGCGGACGCCGACGAATAGCGATTCACTTTGTCGAGTACGCCGGATAAATCCCGATGACTGTAGTGCAGCAAAGGCTGCGTCAACTGGCCTGCTGCTTGGCTCGCCTGCAAATGCTCATGCACCTGCGATTCGGTGAAGCGCGCGCTGCCGCGCCGGAACAATCGTCCAGTGCGATCCGGCCACCAGCCGGCGTAACGCATGAAGCGCGTCAGGAACAACGAGCGCCGCGGAACCGTGTACACCGAATACGTGGCTCGATTCAAAACCTGCCGGATTTCGCGGGCTAGTTCCGGCGAAATCCGTTCGTCCGCATCGAGCGAAAACAACCAGTCGCCGCGCGCCGCATCGATCGCGCGATTTTTTTGTCGGCCGAAACCTGGCCAGTCGGTCGTCACCACGGTCGCACCCGCCGCTTCCGCCAGCGCGACCGTGTCATCGGTACTGCAGGAATCGAGCACCAGCACTTCGTCGGCAAACGCGGCACTGCGAACGCAGTCCTGAATATTCAGCGCCTCGTTATGCGCGATCACGATCACCGAAAGCCTGGGCGCGGCGGGCGTAGAATCGGAAGTCGTCGGCGAGGCTTGGATCATGCCGCGATTTTGCCTTAAACGATGACGCTTTCCGATTCGGCGGCTCGTCGACCGCAAAAGTGCGCCAGAACTCGCCAAGCTCAAGTGTTGGGTCAGCGCGGCTTCTCAGCGCTATTTGATGGCGGCGAGGATTCCGTAAACTTGGATTTCGTTGCTACTCGATCTGCACTCTCGATCCAACGATTGAGGTGAGTCTCAACCGCTCTGAATCGCAGCAATTCAAGGTCAATTCCGCAATCCTCATGCTCGATCCCGCGTCAAGCCCTCGCATCGGTGTGGTCTGCCTGCGACGGATCGGCGATGTACTGCTGACCGCGCCGCTGCTGCGCAGTTTGCGCAAGGCGTATCCGCGCGCGCGGATCGAAGCGCTGGTGTTTGCCGGCACCGATGCGGCACTCGCAGGCAATCCGGATATCGATGCGATCATCGCGCTACCCGCGCGCGGCGGCTGGCGCCAGATTTTGCAGCTGTGGCGCCGCTACGATCTCGCCGTCTGTACGCAAAGCTCGGATCGTCCGCACCTGATTTCGCTATGGGCTGCGCGGCGGCGTATCAGCGTGGTGCCGCGACTCGGCGAACCCGGTTATCGCTGGAAGCGCTGGTTATCGTGGCGCTGGAGCGAACTGCCGAATGGCGATGCGCATACCGTCGTGCAATATCTGCGGCTGGCGCAACTGCTCGATATTCCCACGCTGATGCAAGGCTCGCCGCCGCGCACGCCGGACGATTCCGCGCTGGCGCGCGCGCTCGGCGCGGATTGGCAACAGCGGCGTTACGCGGTGCTGCATCTCGCGCCAAAATTCAGATACAAGGCCTGGACTGAAGCCCACTGGCTTGGCTTGATTGCGTGGCTGCGCGCACGCGGGCTGGAAGTGATGCTCAGCGGCGGCCCGGAAGCGGGAGAATTGCAGGCTGTGCAACATCTGCAAGAACAGTTCGACGGCACCGGCCTGCACAATCTGGCCGGTCAGTTGCAGCTCGGCGATCTAACGCGGTTGATTGAAAATGCTGCGGTCTACGTCGGTCCGGATACGTCGATCACCCATCTTGCCGCGATGACAGGCACGCCAACGATCGCCTTGTTCGGCCCCTCCAAACCAGTCATCTGGGGGCCGTGGCCGCAGCAGGGCATTCGCGGCGCGGCAAGTCCGTGGATCGAGAAAGCCGCGCTGCAACAGCACGGCAATGTCTGGCTGCTGCAAGGCGAAGGCGTGTGCGTGCCTTGCGGTTTTGAAGGCTGCGAACGGCACATCAAAAGCCGCAGCCTGTGTCTCGAAGAATTGCAGATTCAGCGTGTGACGGCGACGATAACTGCCGCCTTGGTCTCATGAAAAACGGGCATGATCCTGAACTCAACGCAAGTATTTATGACTGCGGGGGATCACCGCCTGACTCGCGCTATTTCTAGTTCTAGCGTTATGTTTAGTTTTCTATTCTGCTGAGTTTCCAAGCTGAAGACCAAAAAAATACTCAGACCAACCCGATTACAAACTTTCGCCGCAATCAATTCCGCTTCATCGAATCGAAGAAATCCGAATTGGTCTTGGTCTTCTTCATGCGATCGAGCAGCATTTCCATCGCGCCGAGTTCGTCCATATCGTGCAGCACCTTGCGCAGAATCCAGACTTTTTGCAGGTCGGCCGGGTCCATCATCAGCTCTTCCTTGCGGGTGCCGGAGCGGTTGATGTTGATGGCGGGGAACACGCGCTTCTCGGCGATGCGGCGCTCCAGGTGAAGCTCCATATTGCCGGTGCCCTTGAATTCCTCGTAGATGACTTCGTCCATCTTCGAGCCGGTTTCAACCAGCGCGGTGGCGATGATGGTGAGCGAGCCGCCTTCCTCGATGTTGCGCGCAGCTCCGAAGAAGCGCTTCGGTTTTTGTAGCGCGTTGGCGTCCACACCACCGGTGAGCACTTTGCCGGACGAAGGCGCAACCGTGTTGTAGGCGCGCGCGAGGCGTGTAATGGAGTCCAGCAGAATGACGACATCGCGCTTGTGCTCGACCAGCCGCTTGGCTTTTTCGATCACCATTTCGGCAACCTGCACATGACGCGTGGCGGGTTCGTCGAAGGTGGATGAAATCACCTCGGCGCGCACGGTGCGCTGCATGTCGGTGACTTCTTCCGGGCGTTCGTCGACCAGCAGAATGATGAGATACACATCCGGATAATTCGCAGCGATCGACTGCGCGATGTTCTGCATCAGGATGGTCTTGCCGGCTTTCGGCGGGCTAACGATCAAACCGCGCTGGCCCTTGCCGAAGGGTGCCACGAGATCAACCACGCGCGCGGTGATGTCCTCGGTGGTGCCGTTGCCGCGTTCCATGACGAAGCGCTCGTCGGCGAACAGCGGCGTCAGGTTTTCGAAATTGACTTTTTTCTTGCTGACTTCCGGCGCTTCGTAGTTGATCGAATCGACTTTCAGCAGCGCGAAATAGCGCTCGTTATCCTTCGGCGAACGCACGCGCCCGGCCACCGTGTCGCCGGTGCGCAGCGCGAAGCGGCGCACCTGGCTGGGGGAGAGGTACACATCATCCGGACCGGCGAGATAGCTGGAATCGGGACCGCGCAGAAAGCCGTAGCCGTCCGACATGATTTCCAGCACGCCTTCGCAGACGATGTGATCGCCGCGCCGCGCGGCGGCTTTGAGTAACTGGAAAACCACATCCTGCTTCTTCGCTCGGGCGATATTTTCGAGGCCCAGCGATTCGGCGGTTTCGAGCAATTCCGCCGCAGTTTTGCGCTTCAGATCCGCAATATTGAGAATCTTCGGTGGCGCGCGCGGCGGCTGCAGCACCACCACGCCGTCTTCGCCCTCAACCTGTACGGCCTCGCCTTGCGCGCCGCTCAGATAAGCAGCGGCGATTTCGGCTTCGGACAAATCCTCCATGTCGTCGACCATGTCCACCGGCATGCTGCTGTTGTTGCCACCGACATTACCGTTCACGTTGCCGTTGCCACGGTTGTTGTTGCCGTTATTGGCGTTGTTTCCGGGGTTGCCGTTTCCGCCGTTGTTCTGGCCGTTACGGAAATGTGGGCGGCGACGATGTTTCATTTGTTTAAGCGATATGGGGTTGAACGAAAGCGGCCAGTTGGGCCTTGTGAACGGCGCCGACCTGCGTTGCCGCGGCTTTGCCATCCTTGAATAAAATCATGGTGGGTATGCCGCGGATCGAGAACTTCGGCGGCGTTGCCGGATTTTCATCGACATTCAGCTTCACCACTTTCAGCTTGCCGACGTTGTCCGCCGCAACCTGTTCCAGAATCGGCGCGATCATGCGGCATGGACCGCACCATTCGGCCCAGAAATCCACCAACACCGGCTCTTTGCTTTGCAGAACGTCCTTCTCGAAGGAATCGTCGGTGACCGCGGAAATGTGCTCGCTCATTTTGAAGCTCCGGTTGGAACGCGCAATTGCGCTATTGAAGACTTGCAGGAGTGGGGCCGCGAGGCGCGCAATCAATACGCGCTGCTGACCGATCTGAATTAAGATGCTGGAAGATTTTCCGCGACTTACGCGAGTCTCGCGTGCACTCGTGAGTCTGAGAAGTGCGCTGCGGTCGCCGAAGTGATATGTCTTATTTGAATCCAACTCCCCGATAATTGCAAGTCTAATGCAAGCACCTGTTGACCCAGCCAGTAGCAACCCCATTTCCGAAGAAGATGCTGATCGCACCGTTGACGCGCCGGCGCCGGCGCATCTGAGCACGGTTGCATTCGCGCAGCTGCCGCTGCACCCGGCTTTGCAGGAAGGCTTGCAAAAACTCGGCTTCGGTTACTGCACGCCGATTCAGGCGGCCACGCTGCCGCTGGCACTGAACGGGCAGGATGTCGCCGGCCAGGCGCAAACCGGCACCGGCAAAACCGCGGCGTTTTTGCTGGCGACGATGAATCATCTGCTGACACAACCGCGCGCCGGCGAAGAGGGTCAGCCGCGTGCGTTCATGCTCGCACCCACGCGCGAACTTGCGCTGCAAATCTACAACGATGCAATGGGCATCGGCGGCACCACCGGCCTGCGCATGACGGTGGTTTACGGCGGCACCGGCTATGATTCGCAGCGCAATGCGGTGACCGCCGGCGTCGATATTTTGATCGGCACGCCCGGTCGCCTGATCGACTATTTCAAGCAGGGCATTTACAAACTCAACAGTGTCGAGGTGCTGGTGCTGGACGAGGCCGACCGCATGTTCGATCTCGGCTTCATCGCCGACATCCGCTACCTGATGCGGCGCATGCCGAAGCCGGGCTCGCGTCTGAACATGCTGTTCTCAGCTACGCTGTCGCACCGCGTGCTGGAGCTGGCCTACGAGCACATGAACAGCCCGACGCGCGTGGAGATCGAACCCGAGCGCGTCACCGCGGATCGCGTCACGCAGTCGCTGATCCACGTCGGCAACGAAGACAAACTGCCGATGCTGGTTGGCCTGCTGCGGCATCACGCGCCGAACCGCACGATGGTGTTTGTCAACACCAAGCGCGGCGCCGAGGAAGTGGAAACCACGCTCAAGGCGAATGGCTTCAACGCCGCGACCATTTCCGGCGACGTGCCGCAGAACAAACGCGAACGCCTGCTCACCGAATTCCGTTCCGGCGAACTGCCCGTACTGGTGGCCACTGATGTCGCGGCGCGCGGACTGCATATTCCGGATGTGACGCACGTCATTAATTACGACCTGCCGCAGGACGCGCAGGATTACGTGCATCGCATCGGCCGCACCGCACGTGCGGGCGCGTCGGGGGATGCAATTTCGCTGTGTTGCGAAACCTGGGTGTATTCGCTACCGGAAATCGAAGCCGCGATCGGCAAACGCATTCCGCCGCTGGCCGATGCTGGCACGCTGATACCGCAGGATTTCGTCGAAGTGAAAATGCCGCGCCGCGAATTCCGCGGCGGCCGTCCCGGCGGCGGGCGGCGTCCGCCACCGCGCGGCAAGTCGACGCGGCCGCGGCGCTAGCTGCGCAAGCTCTGCATAAAGTTTGCCGTGTCTTCCGCGGTGGTCAGCGCGATCGCAAAGCTCGGCAAAGTCTGCACGAAGTTTTGATCAAGCAGAGCGAGCAGTGAGTTTAGCGATGCGGGCGTGAACAAAAGATGCCGATCCGCAAAGGATGAGCTGGCACCGTT
>CAJCJH010000011.1 GCA_903970615.1 Rhodospirillales bacterium | reverse complement strand
AAGCCGATCGGAAGCCCGTCTCGTGACTGAATAACCGCCTGTTGTGAGATGGGCTTCTGTTATCGATAGCAAGATTGATAACACCTGGCTGCCCTCTGTAGTTGATGACTTGTATGTGTAGACGAAAAGCTTTCTTTCGCAGTGAATTGATTGGTCAGGACAAACACGAGCCAGTGAAGCAACGGCAACCGCCATGCATCTGATCGCCAATGCCGGTCACGCACTTTGGCTTTCGTTCACGATGTTCTGGCAAATTTTCTGGGGCCTGAGTCTGGGCTTCGTTTTTTCGGCGGTCATCGAAATTCTGGTCAGCAAGGATTCTATGTCCAAGCTGCTGCCGGACCGCCGCCCGCGTTCGATTATCATCGCAAGTCTGCTTGGCGCAGCATCATCTTCCTGTTCTTATGCCGCGGTAGCAATGGCGCGCTCGATCGTGCGCAAGGGCGGCGATTTCACCGCAGCGATGGCGTTCCAGTTCGCGGCAACCAATCTGGTGGTGGAACTCGGCGTGCTGCTGTGGGTGCTGTTGGCCTGGCAATTTGCCGCAGCTGAATTTCTCGGCGGCACGATCATGCTGATGCTGCTGGCCGGTGGCTACGCGCTGCTATTGCCGAAGAAACTGGAATGTGTCGCCGTTGCGCATGCAAAAGGCGATGCGACAAGTACGATGGAAGGCCACGCCGCGATGGCGATGCAAAAACAGTCGGGTACTTGGCGCGAGCGCCTCGTGTCCCGCCACGGCTGGATCGCAATCAGCCATGCCTATGTGATGAACTGGACGATGGTGTGGAAAGATATTCTCGTCGGGCTGCTGATCGCCGGAGCACTCGGCGCATGGGTGCCACAGCAGGTCTGGCAGATGTTCTTCCTGCGAGGCGACGACGCCTGGATTGTTGCGTTGTGGGGAGCCGCGCTCGGGCCCTTGATCGCCTTGGCCGCGTTCACATGTTCGGTCGGCAATGTGCCGCTGGCGGCGGTACTGTGGAATGGCGGGATAAGCTTCGGCGGCGTGGTCGCTTTCATCTTCGGCGATCTCATCATTCCGCCGATCCTCAACATCTATCGCAAGTATTACGGCAGCAAGCCGGCGCTATTTTTGTGGGTCACGTTTTACATCGTCATGGTGCTGGCGGCGCTCTGCGTCGAAGGCATCTTCTTCCTATTTGGTGGCATACCGACGCACCGCAGCGCGACGGTAACAATGGCTCAAATCAGCTTCAATTACACCACGGTACTGAACATCGTATTCGGCATCGCGGCTGTCATGCTGACCCTTACTTTCTTCCGCAGCGGAGGGCCGATGATGATGCGCATGATGCATAGTGGAGCGCATGAATCAGAACAAGCCGGCCATTGCCACTGAAGCGGTCGGGAATCATCGGTCTTGAATTATCCAGATGAAGACGTGGTCGTAGCGATGTACACCCAAAGGTTTTCATCATGAACAGACTCATATCCGAGACAAATCAGAAGCAGGCAAAGTTTGCGGAATTGCATGAATACGGACAGGACTTCGGCGATTTTTATCCTGTCGGTCATATCTTTGCTGCACTTCCGGATCTGGACGCCGCCAGCAAAGCCAGAACTTCATTACTCGAAGCCGGCTGGAGCGAAAACGATTGCCGGCATTTCGAACCGGATACCGTGCAGGCGGGATCGCAGAAAGGTTTGGACGAGGCCTCGGTATTTTCTTCCATCGGCGCCACGCTGAAGATGGTGGAACTGCATCGAGATCTCGCGGCAAAAGGCTGTCATTTCCTGCTGATCCACGCGCCGACGGATGAAGCTTGCGCTCAGGTGATGACAATCCTTAATCGAGGAGAGGTTTCGCTGGCGCAGTATTATCGAAGATTGGTTATCGAAACACTGGCGCAGAACGATCCACTCACAGGACGTCAGAAGTGAAGCAGAAAATAATGTTACTGAGAACGGAAGTTCTCAAGTGAGTCAAAGGTGATTGCCTTGAGCAAGTACAGACTGCGATTAATTCATCTGGTGCGTGGAGTCATTCTTGTCGCAGCGTTCATTGCGATTGGCAATGGCTACGCCGCGGTCGGCACGGCTGGAAACAGTCAGATCGATCGGGGAAAGTATCTCGCGCGCGCCGCGGATTGCGGGTCTTGTCACAGCAAACCTGGTGCGGCACCGTTTTCAGGCGGCGAGGCATTGAAGACGCCGTTTGGAAAAATATACGCGCCTAATATCACGTCCGATCGCAACACCGGCATCGGCAGCTGGACGCGGGATGACTTTGCAAGAACCCTGCGTGATGGCATCGATAAGGAAGGCGAGTTGCTTTATCCAGCAATGCCTTATTCCAATTACACCAAGATGTCGGATGAGGATATCGATGCGATCTGGGCTTACATCCGCACGATTCCACCAGTGCGCAATACTGCGCCGGGTAATACCTTCCCGTTTCCTCTTAACGTAAGGAGTGGCTTGGCGGTTTGGCGCAGTCTTTATTTCAAGCCGGCGCGTTTTGCAGCAGTATCCGATAAGGATACCGACTGGAATCGCGGCGCTTATCTGGTCGAGGCATTTGGACACTGCGGTGCGTGCCATACACCGCGCAATCTGGCGATGGCGCCGGAACCGCAGCATCGCCTGAGCGGCTCGCAGATTACCGGATGGTATGCGCCGGACATCGGTAATGATCCGATGTCCGCAATCTCGAAATGGGATGTGGATACGCTCGCCCGCTTCCTCAAAACCGGACAAAGCAAAGGCAATGTGAAATCGTTCGGCCCGATGCAGGAGGTGGTTCACGACAGCCTGCGTTATCTGACCGATTCCGATCTGCATGCGATGGCCGTTTATCTGAAGGATATTCCAAGCAATCCGCAGCCGAAAACGGAGGTGACCAAGGCAGTTGCCGAACCGGATACCGCAGCCGGAAAAGCGGTGTACGAACAGCAATGCAGCAGTTGCCACGGCAACGACGGCAAAGGTTCGCAAGGCGCGGTGCCCGCATTGGCCGGCAATACGGCGGTGACTGCTGCCGAACCGTATAACCTGATCATGGCGGTGCTCGAAGGCTTCGATCCGCAAGGTGCCTGGGGTGCGATGCCATCCTTTGCCAAGGTGCTCGACGATCAGCAGATCGCCGACGTCGCCAATTATGTGAGAACGCAATGGGGCAACCACGCCGCAGCCAATGCGACGCCGTGGACGATCACCAGTTGGCGCGGCATGGCGCAGGTTCCCGCGCAAGGTCAGCGCAAATCGGTGATCTGCCCGAGTCTGCCGAAGAATGTTTTACAGCCTGCTTTGAATGCGGGGAATGCAGCACTGAAGCAGGCCGGCAACGATCAAGATGCTCTGGCGCAATTGGTGACGCGCTACACGACGGCCCGACCACAAAGTTCAAATGCACAGGTAATCGAGGCGCTCAGTACGGCTTACTGCCGGGCCGTTGTGGATGATGGCGAATCCACCAATCGCACCGACACCCGGATCGCGGTGTTCGCTCAGGATGTCGCCATTGCCCTGACTCGATCCGATCGCACCTCACAATCGGCAGCAGCGAAGATGCGCAATTAAGGAATTTTCCCGAGGAAACTCCAAATGACTTCAACGGATTCCTGCAAGGTTTTCAGCACAGTTTCTGTGGCAGTTTCTGTGGCAGTTTTTATTGCAGGGTTCTTCTCGTACGGGCGTTCCATGCACCGGCGCGTCACCAGCGATGGACGATAGATCAGCGATGGCTTCTCACGAAAAACGCTCAGGCAAGGTTTTACTTTCGGCTGCTGAGCACGATGATGTCGCCGAAAGCCAGCCTGCGCGTGCCGCCGTGATTCACGAGAGCATTCGCCTGCTGGGCGACGGCGAGTTGCAGCGCGGAGTTGCCGCATTGGCTTGGTCGTCTGTTGCCGCCGGTCTTTCGATGGGTTTTTCGCCGATGTTCAAGGGCATTCTGCACTCGCATGTTCCGGACGGCCCGCTACAATTCTTCGTCGAGAATATGGGCTATTCGATCGGCTTTCTGGTCGTCATCCTCGCCCGGCAACAGCTGTTTACCGAGAACACCCTGACCGCCGTTCTGCCGGTGATGTCGGAGCCGGATATTGCAAAGCTGCTGCGGCTGATCCGGCTATGGAGCGTCGTGCTCTGCGGCAACCTGATCGGCGTGAGCATATTTGCGTTCGGTCTGCTTCATCTGAAAATATTCAACGACTCCATCGACAATGCCTTTGTCGGTATGGGCCAGGAACTGATGGCCAATTCGCCGATGGAGATGTTCACCAAAGCGATTTTTGCCGGCTGGCTGATCGCCACGATGGTCTGGCTTCTACCCTCGGCGCCCGACGTAAAGTTCTGGACCATCCTGCTGTTCACCTACCTGATCGGCATCGGCGGATTCACCCACATCATCGTCGGCGCGGAGGAAGGCGCTTATCTGGTGCTGTCCGGAAAACTTTCCGTCGTGGACTACGCCACCAAGCTGCTCGCGCCGGTGCTGCTCGGAAATATCGTCGGCGGAACGCTGATTTTTGCGCTGATCAATCACGCCCAGGTTCGCAGTGAAACCTGAGCCAACTTCACCTGAACAGCTTCGTCAGGGAAGTTGGCATGCAGGCTTGTGCGGCTGGAAAATCTTGGCCAACCAAGTGCCAATCAAGCGGCCGCTGACATCTCCACATCAAACCGTTCGTTGGTCGCCGCCACCGGAAGCGTGACCGCCCTGGCTTGGGTCGGCTGACCGTAGACGGACGATTCAAGACGCCATTGGACGAAGCTTGAGAACAAGCCAGCAACCGTACCAACAATCGAAACCACCATGATGAAAGCTGCGATATCCATTGAAAATCTCCAAAATATGTTGCACTGCACAACGACATAACTCTGACATATTTTGAGACGATTTGTTGCGATGCAACATTGATCTTTTCTAGGACAATCGATTAGAAAATCTAATCAGACAAGGTTTGACCAGAGCGAAATCCGCCGCGCGTGGCGGCAAGCACTCAAGCCGGACGGCGCAAATCCAGCGTATATGGAAACTCCGGATTCGGCGCTTCCAGCGGCGGCCAGTAGTTACCGGGCGTATGGCCTTGCGGTTCAAACCGCGCGAGCCGGCGGGCTTCGGCTTCGTAAGCATTCACCGGAAACACCTCGTAGTTGCGTCCCGCCGGATGCGCAACGTGATAGGTGCAGCCGGCGACGGCGCGCTTGTTCCAGGCGTCGTATAAATCGAAGGTCAACGGCGTGTGTACGCCGATGGTGGGATGCAGCGCCGAGGAAGGCAGCCAGGCGCGATAGCGTACGCCGCCGACCGCCTCGCCTTCCACACCGGTGGACGTCAGCGGCACGCGGCGACCGGCGACGGTTACGAAATGGCGGCCTTCGGTGAGTCCGGTCACGCGCACCTGCAAGCGCTCCAGGCTGGAATCAACAAAGCGGGTAACGCCGCTCAGCGCGGTTTCCTCGCCGAGCACCGGCCAGGGTTCCAGCGCATGGCGCAGTTCGAGTTCGACATTCTCGTAGCGGATCGAACCATGCCGCGGAAAGCGGAATTCAAAATGCGGCGCGAACCATTCGTCCTTGAATTTGAAACCGGCGTTGCGCAGGTCCGCGAGCACCGAGCAGACATCGCGCCAGACATAATGCGGCAGCATGAATTTATCGTGCAGCTGCGTGCCCCAGCGCACCAGCGGCTGCACATAGGGCTTTTCCCAGAACCAGGCCAGCAATGCGCGCAACAGCAGTTGCTGGGTGAGGCTCATCTGCGCATGCGGCGGCATTTCAAAGCAGCGGAATTCGACCAGGCCGAGGCGTCCGGTCGGACCGTCCGGCGAATACAGTTTGTCGATCGAGATTTCAGTGCGATGCGTGTTGCCGCTCAAATCCACCAGCAGATTTCTCAGCGTGCGATCGATCTGCCACAGCGGCACACTTCGGCCCGGCGGCGGAATCTGCGACAGCGCGATTTCGATTTCATACAACTGCGACTGCTGCGCTTCGTCGATACGCGGATGCTGCGAAGTCGCGCCGATGAACAGGCCGGAAAAGAAATAGCTGAGACCCGGATGATTCTGCCAATAGCGCAGCAAGGAGCCGAGCAAATCCGGCCGGCGCAGGAATGGCGAATCCGCAGCGGTCGCGCCACCGACCACCACATGATTGCCGCCGCCGGTGCCGACCGCGCGGCCGTCGATCAGGAATTTTTCGGTGGCGAGACGCGACAGGCGCGCTTCTTCATAGAGCGCCAACGTATTGTCGCGCAGCTCGGTCCAGGAATGCGCCGGATGCACGTTGACCTCGATCACGCCCGGATCGGGCGTCACTTTCAGCACGTTCACGCGCGAATCGGAGGGCGGCGGATAACCTTCGATCCGCACCGGTGCATCGATCTCGGCAGCGGCATCTTCCACCGCCGCCACCAGTTCCAGATAGTCCTCGATTTTTTCAACCGGCGGCAGGAACACACAGAGAAAACCTTCGCGCGGTTCCACTGTAAGCGCGGTGCGAACATTGCCGCCTTCGAGATAAACGCCGCGCTTGGTCGGCTCCGGCTGATCGCGTTCGGCAGTGAGCTTTTGCAGGCGTTCGCGGCGCTTGTTTTCAAGATCGCGTTCGTCGGCATCGCGTTGCGCGCTTGGCGATTGAAGATAAGGCTGGCGACGGCCATCCGGCCGCGGCGGCAATGGCGACTGGCTCTGGAAGGGGTCGTAAGGAATGACGTGCGGATACACCATCGGCGGCAGCCACGGCAACGCTTCGAGCGGCAGGCGAAAACCGATCGGCGAATCGCCGGGGACTAAAAACATGCGGCCCTGACGGAACTGCCAGCGCTCGGAAATCCACGCGCGCGACTGCCAGCGCTGCACCGGCAGGACGTAACCGCGAGGGCTGTCGAGCCCGCGCTCGAACACTTTGGAAATGCGCGCGCGCTCTTCCGGATCTTTCAGCTTGTTATCCGCCGGCAGCACGTTATCCGGCAGCTGACGCTCACGATGCAGATAGAAGAACGCATCTTCGTAGGCCGGCAGGATGTTGTCCGGAATCACCTCCAGACGTTCAGCAACGCCATGGATCAGCAGGCGCGCGTTATCCAGACTCGCCGGCGCGCGGCCTTCGGCAAGGTCGGTGCGGACGATCGGCTTGCCGTCGCCGCGCCAGAACAGCGAGTACGCCCAGCGCGGCAGCGATTCGCCCGGATACCATTTGCCCTGACCATACGTCAGCAGCCCGCCCACCGTCGCCTGTGGCGCGAAGCGCTCGCGCAGACGGCGGATCAGGCTATTCGCCAGCTTCTGTTTGGTCGGCCCGACCGCGGCGACATTCCATTCCGCGCCCTGCATGTCGTCGATCGAAATAAAGGTCGGCTCGCCGCCCATCGTCAGGCGCATGTCGTGCGCTTTCAGACGTTTGTCGACATAACTGCCGAGCGCATCGATCTCGTTCCATTGAATATCGTTATAAGGTTTGGTCACGCGCGGCGATTCGAACACGCGCGAGATTTTCATCACATGCTCGAAGGTATCCTTGACCTCGCCTTCGGCAGACATATAACCGGTGATCGGCGCCGCACCGGAAGGCTCCGGCGTTGCGCACAGCGGAATATGGCCTTCGCCTGCCAGCAAGCCGGAAGTGGGATCGAGCCCGATCCAGCCCGCGCCCGGCAAAAACACTTCGCACCAGGCATGCAGATCGGTGAAATCGTGATCGGTGCCGCTCGGTCCATCGAGCGATTTCACATCGGGCGTGAGCTGGATCAGATAGCCGCTGACGAAGCGCGCGGCAATGCCGAGATGCCGCATCACCTGCACCAGCAGCCAGCCGGAATCGCGGCACGAGCCGGACGCGAGCTGCAGCGTTTCTTCCGGCGTCTGCACGCCGGGTTCCATCCGGATCAAATATTTGACGTGGCTCTGCAGCTGCGCATTGAGGCCGACGACAAAATCCACCGTGCGCATTTTCTCGCGTGGAATCGCTTCGACAAACGCCTTGAACAGCGGGCCGCCGTCGACCTTGCGCAGGTAAGGTTTGAGATCTTCCCTGGCCGCATCGTCGTATTCAAACGGGAAGGTTTCGGCCGCTTCCTCGACAAAGAAATCAAACGGGTTGTAGATCGCCATATCGGCAACCAGATCGACCGTGACCTTGAACTCCTTGACCTTCTCTGGAAACACCACGCGCGCCATCCAGTTGGCGAAAGCGTCCTGCTGCCAGTTGATGAAATGCAACTTCGGTTCGATCTTCAGCGCGTACGACAAAATGCCCGAGCGGCAATGCGGCGCCGGCCGCAGGCGGATGATCTGCGGCGACAGCGTCACGCGCTTGTCGTAGCGGTAAGTGGTTTCGTGGTGAAGTGCAGCGTGAATGCTCATCGAGGCGAATGGATTCCGGTTAGGCCAGCGAAACTCGAACGACAACGCGCGGCCGAAACGGGAGCGCGGCATCGGCGTGTTGTCATTTCGGCAACACAAACCACGGGCGACGACGATCTGCTCGGCAACATGCGGGCGCTGTGTAAAAAGTGATGCCTCTCATCATAGGCGATGCCGGCGCCGGCGCGGCGCGGTTCGGCCGTACAATGCAAAAATAGCGCCGCCGCTCGCCACCCTACTGACCACTTACCGCTACCCAAGCGCCAGGAATTCAGCCATGCCGGTTTTTTCACATCCCGAACTCGATGCTCACGAATTCATCGCTTTCCACAGCGATCCCGCCAGTGGCCTGCGCGCAATCATCGCCGTTCACAACACGCGCCTCGGCCACGCACTCGGCGGCTGCCGCATGTGGAATTACGCCAGCGAAGACGATGCCCTGACCGACGTGCTGCGCCTGTCGCGCGGCATGACCTACAAGGCCGCGCTCGCCGGTCTGCCACAAGGCGGCGGCAAAAGCGTGATCCTCGGCGATCCGCGCAAGGACAAAACGCCGCAGCTGTTCCATGCGATGGGCCGCTTCGTCGAATCCCTTTCCGGCAAATACATCGTCGCCGAAGACTCCGGCACCAGCGTCGCCGACCTGCACCTGATGGCACAGCAAACGCGCCACATCGCCGGCGTTGCCGACGCGCAGGCGCAAGCCAGCGGGCGCACCGGCGATCCCTCGCCGGCTACTGCGCTCGGCGTGTTCATCGGGCTTAAATCCGCAGTGAAAACCGGGCTCGGCCGCGATGATCTGAATGGCGTGCGCGTCGCCGTTCAAGGTTTGGGCAATGTCGGCTTCCGGCTGGCGCAGCATCTGCATCAGGCCGGCGCGAAACTGTTCGTCACCGATATTTATCCGCCCGCCGTCGAGCGCGCCGTGCAGGAACTCGGCGCCACTGCGGTGGGTATGGGCGAAATCGCGTCGCTCGATGTGGATGTATTCGCGCCGTGCGCATTCGGCGCAATCCTGAACGATGCGACGCTGCCATCGATCAAGGCGAAAGTGATCGCCGGCGCCGCCAACAATCAACTGGCACAGGCGCGTCACGGTCAGGCGCTGTTCGATCGCGGTATTTTTTATGCGCCGGATTACGTCATCAATGCCGGCGGCATCATCGATATTCATTACGAAGGTGCGGGCTATGACGTTGCCGTCGTCAATGCGCATCTCGAAAAAATCGGCAGCACGCTCAGCGCGATTTTCGAGCGCTCGAAGCTCGAACAAAAACCGACCGCTGCGATCGCCGACCGCATGGCCGAGGAAATTTTTCTTGGCCATTGATCGGGCAGTTGAAACGGCAGCCGATCGATTTACAGACCTGCATTTACAGGCACTCGCAGCGGAAGTGGGCGCACACCTGCGGTCGCGCGGCGAGCGCATCGCGGTGGCGGAATCCTGCACCGGCGGCTTGATTGCGAAGTTGTTCACCGACGCCGTCGGCAGTTCGGCATGGTTCGAACGCGGCATCGTCAGCTACTCGAACGAGGCCAAGCGGGAACTGCTCGGCGTCGATGCCGCAACGCTCAAAACCTACGGCGCGGTGAGCGCCGCGGTCGTGCTGGAGATGGCACAAGGCCTGCTCAAACGCGCGCCGGTGGATTGGACGCTCGCCGTCAGCGGCATTGCCGGGCCGGATGGCGGCACCGCAGATAAACCGGTCGGCACTGTTTGGCTGGCGTTCGCAGGACGCATCATCGCCGCGTCCGCAAGCCGTTTACAGCTGGCCGGAGATCGGGATCAAATCCGCCGCGCTTCCGCCTCAGCCGCACTCGTTGGCCTGGGCCATTTGCTCGGCTGATCAGGCCTCCAGCGTCGCATCCAGCGTGATTTTCGCGTTGAACAGTTTCGACACCGGGCATCCGGCTTTCGCCTTGTCCGATAGCTCGTCGAATCGGGCCTGATCAATCCCCGGAATTTTCGCGGTCATGATCAGATGGCTGGCGGTGATCGCAAAGCCATCGCCAACTTTATCGAGCGTGACTTCAGCATGTGTTTCGATCTTGTCCGGCTTGAATCCGGCCTCGGTCAGCATCAAGGAAAACGCCATCGAAAAACAGCCGGCGTGTGCAGCGCCGATCAGCTCTTCCGGATTGGTGCCGGGGCCATTTTCAAAACGCGCCTTGAAGCCGTACGGCGCTTCCTTCAACACGCCGGTTTCGGTGGAAATGGTGCCGCCACCGTCCTTGATGCTGCCTTTCCAGATTGCCCATGCTTTCTTTTTCATGTGGTCCTTTCCTGATGGTTTGAGAGGTCAAGTGCCGCGCCAATCGCAGGCATCGTACTCGGACACGCAAGCTCGCAAAAGATTGCAAAAGCGTGATGGGCGATTGCGTCGAATGATTTGACGAATGATCGAGGCGGGCGATCGAAACCGCAGCAGATGCCTTTCGCAGCAGCCCTTCAGCGCAAGCTGCGCCGCACATTCGCCGCGATCAGCGGCTGATAAAAGCTGCCGATCAAGCGCACCAGAATGTCCATGAATTTCGCATCCGGCCCGACCACCACACGGCGCGCGTTGCGCTCCACCGCACCAATGATGATGCGCGCCGCCTTCTCGGCCGAAGTCGTGTTCAGCAATTTATCGAAGCGATCCCGCGCCTGCTCAGCACTCACGCCCAGCAACTTTTCGGATTCCTGGGTGGTGCGCGCATTGCGGTTGATCTCGGTACGAATACCGCCCGGATGCACGCAGGTGGCGGACACACCGCACTTCATCATGTCCAGCTCGATGCGCAGTGATTCGGTATAGCCGCGCACTGCGAATTTACTGGCGGAATAAGTGCCGGTACCGGGCGTGCCGATCAGGCCGAACAGGCTGGACGTATTGATGATGTGACCGTCGCCGGTCTTTTTCAAATGCGGCAGAAAAGCCTGCGAGCCATACACCACGCCCCAGAAATTGATCCCCATGATCCATTCAAAATCGCTCGCGGAAACACTTTCCAGCGGCGCATTCAAGGCAACGCCGGCATTGTTGAAAATCAGGTTGACGCGGCCATGCTCGGCCGCCGCATGATCCGCCCAGGCATACATCGCAGCACGATCGGCAACATCCACTTTTGCAGTGGTCACCTTCACGCCGAAGGCACGCGCAGCCGCAGCAGTTTGCTCAAGACCGGCGGTGTTCACATCACTCAAAGCTAGATGGCATTTGCGCGCTGCCAGGTTCAGCGCGAGAGTTCTGCCCATGCCGGAACCGGCACCGGTGATCGCGGCCACTTTATCGTTGAACGACTTCATCACTGCTCCTGAATCACAGCATAAACTGCTATTGGCATCGGTTTTCTGATTTACGCAATCACAGAAGCGGGCGCTTTTTCCAGCACGTAGTCACTCGCCTTGAAGCGCCGTGTCTTGCTGCGAAAGCGGAACGTGAATCCCGGCCACAGCGTGGTGTTGCGGCCGTTGTCGTTGACGTACCAGCTCTTGCAGCCGCTCGCCCAGATCGTATTCACCAGTTGTTTCTGCAAGCCTTCGTTGAAGCGCTGATACACTTCCGGCCGCACTTCCACCGCCGCAGCGCCTTGCCGGCGCATAGTCCGCAGGCAGTCGAGCACGTAGTGGATTTGCGACTCGATCATGTACACCTGCGAGGTGTGGCCGAGGCCGGTGTTCGGCCCCATCAGCATGAACAGATTCGGGAAGCCGGGCACCGCGGCACCCAAATAAGCCTGCGGTCCCTGCGTCCACACATCGACCAGATCGACACCCTTGCGGCCGAACATCATGCCACGCGGAATCATCGTCTGAATGCTGAAACCGGTGCCGTAAATGATCGCGTCGATCGGCCGTTCGATACCGTCATTAGTGATGATCGAATGCTCGCGTACCTCACGAATCGCATCGGTGACGACATCGACATTGGCGCGGGTCAGCGCCGGGTAGTAATCATTCGAGATCAGCACGCGCTTGCAGCCGATGGTGTAGTCGGGCGTGACCTTCTTGCGCAACTCGGGAGCCTTGATCTGACGCGCGATGTGCGACAGCGCGAGCTTCTGCACCAACAGCATCAGCTTCGGATTCAGCACGAAACCCAGCACGCGCGTCTCCATCGCACAGTAAATTCCCAGACGGAAAAAACGCTGCAGCAATGGCAGACGCTTGAACCAATGACGCTCCGTTTCCGAAATCGGACGATCCGGCTTCGGCACGATCCACGGCGGCGTGCGTTGATACAGATCGAGTTGCGCCACCTGCCCTACGATCTGCGGCACGAACTGGATGGCGCTGGCGCCGGTGCCGATTACCGCAACGCGCTTGCCGGCGAGATCGTAGCTGTGATCCCAGGCGGCGGAATGAAATGCCTTGCCCCTGAAATGCTCGATGCCCGGCAATTTCGGATAGGCCGGATTACTCAGCCCACCCATTCCGGATATCAGCATTTGTGCGCTGAAAACACGGCCATCAGCGGTTTTCACTTGCCACAGCGCCGCGCCTTCATCGAAGCGCGCTTCCACCACATTCGCACCGAAACGGACGTGCTGCATCAGCGCATATTTATTCGCAGCCTTTTGTAGATAGGCTTCGATTTCCGGCTGACGTGCGTAACGGCGCGTCCACTCCGGATTCGGTTCAAACGAGAATGAATAGAGATGCGATTGCACGTCGCACGCGCAACCCGGATAGTGATTGTCGCGCCAGGTACCACCAACGGCAGCGGCGCGCTCCAGAATGACGAACGAGTCGATACCGGCTTTTTTCAGGCCGACGGCCATGCCGAGACCGGAAAATCCGGTGCCGATCACGATCGCCGTCAGCGGCTTTGACGACTCCACATCGAACGCCATAAAAAGCTCCTCGAACCCGTCGAATTTTGACAACGATTGTTGTCACTTTATTATTGACAACATTCCATGTCAACATTGGCAATGGCCCGGAAAATGAAGTCGTCCAGTAATCCTGCAATCAAGCGCGCAATCACGCCGTCAGATAAACGCAAAACCGGCTCGAATAGCAGCGGCCGGCGCAGAAGCTTTCGCGGGATCGCGCCGGAAGCACGCAAGCAGCTGCGGCGCGGGCAGTTGATCGAAGCCGGCATCGAAGCCTTCGGCCATCGCGGTTTTCATGCCGTCACCGTGCGGGAAATCTGCGCTGGTGCGCAGCTCACCGAGCGCTATTTTTATGAGTCCTTCAGCGGACTCGATGCGCTGTTCAATTCGGTTTATCGTCAGCTGAATGAGGAGTTGCGCCGCGCGACGATCGAGGTGCTGGCGAACCAGACGCGGCAGCCGATGGAACTGGCGGAAGCCGCGCTCGGCGTTTTTTTCGAGTACGTGCGCCGCGATCCGCGACGTGCGCGCATCATGCTGATCGAAGCTGTCAGCATGGGTCACGACAGCCGCCGCATTGCCGAAGAAGCCACTCGCGGCTTCATGATCCTGATCCGTGATTTCGCCGATCAGTTGATGCCGCAATCGCGCAGTTTCGGAATCGATGTCGATCTGCTCGCTGCCGGTCTGGTCGGCGCCAACATCCATGTCGCCACGCGCTGGCTGCGGGAGCAATTTTCCACACCGCTGGAACAGGTACTGTTCACCATCACCACGATGTATCGCACGCTGATCCTGCACATGGGCGACGAAGCGCAGCGCTTGACCGGCGAATTGAAAGCGAACCGAAAATCCCGACCGAAGCTCAAACCGAAAGCCCAGGCGAGATCACCACGAACTGCTGCAAAGCCCAGTAAACGCTAGCTCGCAGCGCGGCTAGCGACAGCGCCGCCAGACTCGACTACAGTAACTGTTACTTCGTCATCGTCGGCCTTTATCGAATGCACGCGATTCCTGATTATTCGCTGGCCAGCTGGCTGCGCGAACTGGATCAACCCTCCGCGGGTGCGCGCGATGAATTGCTGCTGGGCGGCAGCGGCCATTTGTTGTTGACGGCGGCCGAAGAGCAGAACATCGCCGTCAAATTGCGCGAAGCCCTGCTGCCACGACTGTTTGAAGGCGCACAATCGCGGCCAGTGTGCGTGCTCACCGGTCTGGCGCCGGGCGCGGATCTGCTGTTCACGCGCGTCGTCAGCGAATGGTTGCACGAGGCTGGCATTGCGCATCGCACGGTCGGTCTGCTGCCCTTGCCGATCAATGTGCTGCTGGAAGATTGGGTGTTGGTGGCCGAGGCCAGCGAAAACATCCGTGCAGACGAAATCGAACGCCAGCGGAATCACCTCAAGCAGACTTTCAAAAGCTGTAGTGCGATCGTCGATCTGCTGCCGGAGCCGAATTCCGAACAGCTGCAATCGGCCGTGTTCCGGCAGAGCCAGTACCGGCGGCTGGCCGCGTGCCTGGCGCAGCGCTCGGACATTCTGGTGGCGATCCTGCGCGGTGAAAATCCGAGTCGTCCCGGCGGCACTGCGGAAGTGGTGGACTGGCGCCGCAATCCGCACAAGGTGCCGCAGAATTATTCGACGCTGCCGGCCACGCTCGAAAGCAAGCATTACAAACGCCGCCTGCTGCTGATCGATCCGGAAACCTTCGGCAATCGCAGCGAAACCACCGCAGCGCCCACCAGAGCCAACGCAAAATCCTATGCGGCACGCGCGACGGCGGCGATGCAGGCCGGCAACTATGTACATTGCTACGACCTCGCCCAGCAGGCGCGCGTGCGCGGTTTCGATTCGCCGCGGCTGCAATATTTATCACTGCTTGCCTTGGTCAACGCTGGCAGCACCGCGCTGGCGTGGCGTCGCTATAACGAACTCGGGCTGCGCGGCGACGAGCGCGACGAAGACTGGCTCGCGCTGAAAGGCCGTCTGCTGAAAGATCTGGCGCTCGCCGGACTTTCGATCGAAACGCCGGCCGAGCAGCGCCGGTCATCGCGCAGCGAAGAATTCAGCGCCGATACTGATGATAAAAACCCAGCCAAAATCCACGCCGGATTTTTGCGCGCGGCGCAGGCTTATCTGGCTGCGCATCGCTTGACCGGCGGCCACTTTACCGCGATCAACGCCGCCACCATGTTTCAACTCGCCGGCGATGGCGAGCGCGCGCGCAAGCTGGCGCAGGAAGTGCTCGCCATGCTGGACGCAACGCCGGCCGAGTATGCGGAAGAAATCGACCACTACTATCGCTGCGTCACCGAAGCCGAAGCCGGTTTGCTGATCGGCGATCTGGCGAGTGCGCGCCGCAGTCTGGGCGAAGCCGATGCGCTGATGCGTGGCAATTTCAACGTCCGCAGCCGCACCCGCGGGCAATTGCAGCTGCTTTGCGAAGTGCAGCAGCTGGATCAAAACCTGCCCGCGTTACTGTCGCTGCCGGAGGTGATTCGAGTACGCCGCCGCGGCGATTCCGACTGGAACGCGCCGCTGCCGCATGTGGTGCTCGGCGCGCTGATCTTCATCGTGCTCGATCGGCTGGCCGACCTCGACGCCGCCGAATGGCTGCAGGTTCGTGGCGCGCATCTGCACATCGTGCTGCCGAACGAACGCAGCGAAGTGCTGGCGCAATGGAAAACCCGTTTCAGCGAAAAGTGCGCCGAGCGTTTGCAAACCCTGCTGGAACAGGCCGGCGACATTACCGTTGCGCGCGGATTCCTGTGCAGCGAACAATTGTGGTCGCGCGATTACGTTGGCGCACTGGCCGATGGCCTTGCGCGGCTCGATGCGCGGCGCCTCGGCTGCCAGGTCCGCGAGCTGTTTCTCGACGACGCTGAAACCGGCAAACCGCTGGTCGAAGAACTCGTTCCCGAACCTTTGCCGGTGCAGTCGCTGCGCAATCAGCAGCGCCGCTTTGCCGGCTTGATCTTCGCCGATATCGTCGGCTTTCGTCGTCTGCACGACGAAGACCTGCCGCGTTTCTGGGAAGTGGTGATGGGCTCGATCGCGCGCATCGTCGAGCGCTTCGGCACGCGCGTGCTGTTCCGCAGCACCTGGGGCGATGCGCTGCATCTAGTCACCGAAGATGCCACCACCGCAGCGGAAATCGCCATCGCCATCCAGGCCCGTTTCGAGGAATTGCGCGCCACCGAAACCGGCGGCCTGGCGGATATCGAACTGCGCCTCGCCGCGCATTTTGCGCCGGTTTTTGCAGGCCACGATCCGGTGGTCGACACCACGATGTTTTACGGCTCGCAACTGGCGTTCACCGCACGTATCGAACCGATCACGCCGCCCGGCATGATCTTCGTCACTGAACTGTTCGCCGCGCGCCTGGTGCTGGATGCGCCGCAGCGCTTCAATCTCGAATACGTTGGCGAGCTGGCGCTGGCAAAACTTTACGGCAGCTACCGGATTTTCAGCCTGCGCACGGTTGAGCGGCGTCAGTTGAAAACAACCGGCGACGAGTCCACATCGCTCGATGCGATTGGTTCGGCGTTGCCGTAGTTTTGCAGCGAGGCGCTGGATCGCAAGTGGCGAAAGTCGTCGAGCCGAAAATCCGCGAATTCGTTAACCCTCAACCGCCCGCAAGCGGTTCGACATGCTGCGGCGGTTCCGTGCCGGCATCGAAAAATTGCATCGATACCGAGTTCAGGCAATAGCGCAGACCGGTGGGTCGCGGGCCGTCATCGAAAACATGGCCGAGATGCGAATCGCAGCGGCCGCAGCGATTTTCCACCCGCAGCATGCCGTGGCTGCGATCCTCGATATCCTTCACATGCGCCGGATCGAAGGGTTCGTAAAAGCTCGGCCAGCCGGTGCCGGAATTGAATTTCGACTTCGAGCTGAACAGCGGCAGCCCGCATAAGCGGCAGGCATAAATGCCCTCGCGTTTGTTGTCGAGCAAGCCGCCG
Source organism: Rhodospirillales bacterium (assembly GCA_903970615.1). Taxonomy (GTDB): domain Bacteria; phylum Pseudomonadota; class Gammaproteobacteria; order Nevskiales; family Nevskiaceae; genus Nevskia. Next base: position 35,159 of record CAJCJH010000011.1, on the reverse strand, counting down.
CAAAACGGCGGCTCGGTGCCCTGACTCAACAATACGCGGCGTTCTTCGGCGGTAAAATCCTTCGCCAGATGCTCGCGCGTTTTTCGGCTCAACGGCCGTAGATCGTAGCCTTTGCTGGACTCTGCAAGGATCTCACCGGCGACACTCGCGGCCTGGCTCATTTTCATGACTCACTCCTGATTGCTTGAACGCGCGCATTCACTTGCGCAGATACTCGCCATATTTTTGCTTCAGCTTCTCCACTTTCGGCGTGGAGACCGCGGCAATGTAAGGCTGGTTGGGATTCAGCTCGGCATAATTCTGGTGATAATTTTCAGCTTTGTAGAACGCACCCAGCGGTGCGAGTTCGGTCACGATAGGCTGCTTGAAAACGCCGGCTTCGGTGAGTTGCTGAATATACGCACGCGCGATTTCGTGCTGCGATTCGCTGCCGTAAAAAATAGCCGAACGATATTGACGGCCGCGATCGTTGCCTTGCCGGTTCAGTTGCGTGGGATCGTGCGCCACCGAAAAGAAAATCTTCAGCAGCCGGCCGAAGCTGATGCGCTTCGGGTCGTAATCGATCTTGATGACTTCGGCATGATCGGTGCGGCCGGTGCAAACCGTTTCATAGTCCGCCGTCTGCGCAGTGCCGCCGGTGTAGCCGGAAGTCACCGCAAGCACGCCGTCGAGCTGTTTGAACACCGCCTCCACGCACCAGAAGCAGCCAGCGGCGAAGACCGCGCTATGCACGCCATCGGTGGCCTCAAGATCGCGTAGCGGATCGGGAAATGCGCCTTTGTCGGCCGTGCGATTGGCGTTGGGAAGATCGCAAGTCTGTTCCATCGAAAACCTCCTGAATCGTCGAGCCGCGTCATGCGGCGCTTTCGTTGAATATTGGAACACTTATTCAAAAGAAAAGTCCCGCGCGCGTCTGTGGCTGAGCGTTCGGATTAAATGACTGGAACATGCCCGGCAAGATGCCTGGCAGATGATCGGAAGCTGCCGTTGAAGATGACTTGGAAGACGGCCGGAAAATCGTCTCGATCAACCACGCCGATCAGCCGTCGATGACTTGCCCGATCGCGCTGCGCCTAAAACGCATCGCCCGGCACGCGCACCCAGCCTTCCATCAGCACGCGCGCGCTGCGGCTCATGATGGCTTTTTTGACGATCCATTCGCCATTCACTTGCGCCGCTTCCGCGCCCACTCTCAAGGTGCCGGAAGGATGTCCGAAGCGCACTGCTGTGCGCGTGGTTCCACCAGCAGCGAGATTCACCAATGTGCCGGGAATTGCAGCGGCCGTGCCGATCGCAACAGCCGCCGTGCCCATCATCGCGTGATGCAGCTTGCCCATCGACATCGCACGCACCAGCAGATCGACATCATCCACGCCGACCGGTTTGCCGCTGGACGAAACATACGCCGCCGGTTTGGCGACGAACGCAACCTTCGGCGTATGCTGACGCTTCGCCGCTTCGTCGATGTGCTGGATCAGGCCCATGCGCACAGCGCCATGCGCACGAATCGTCTCGAATTTCGCCAGCGCTTTGGCGTCGCCGTTGATCGCATCCTGCAACTCGGTGCCGGTGTAGCCGATCGCATCCGCGTTGACGAAAATCGTCGGAATTCCGGCATTGATCATCGTCGCTTTCAGCGTGCCGACACTAGGCACTTCGAGATCATCCACCAACTGGCCGGTGGGAAACATCGCACCACCACCCTCGCCTTCGCCCTCGTCGGCCGGATCGAGAAATTCAAGCTGCACTTCGGCAGCGGGGAACGTCACACCATCCAACTCGAAGTCGCCGGTTTCCTGCACCACGCCATGCGTGATCGGCACATGCGCGATGATGGTTTTGCCGATGTTCGCCTGCCAGATGCGGATGGTGGCAACACCTTCTTTCGGCACGCGGCTGGCATCGACCAAGCCATTGCTGATCGCAAACGGCCCCACCGCAGCGGAAAGATTGCCGCAGTTGCCGCTCCAGTCGACGAACGCCTTGTCGATCGAAACCTGACCAAACAGGTAATCGACATCGTGATCCGACTTCGTGCTCTTCGACAGAATCACCGCCTTGCTGGTACTCGACGTCGCACCACCCATGCCGTCGATTTGCTTGCCGTAAGGGTCCGGCGAGCCGATCACGCGCAGCAGCAATTTGTCGCGCGCTTCGCCCGGCATCTGCACGGCTTCCGGCAAATCCCGCAAGCGGAAGAACACCCCCTTGCTGGTGCCGCCGCGCATGTATGTAGCGGGGATTTTGATTTGGGGGATGTGATCCATGCGAATGTTGTCCTAACGAATCCGGGAGAGTATCTGTCGGTGTGGGGCGCTCTTAGCGCGACTTACGTCTTGTTCTCAGCAACCGTTCTCGCGTGTTTCATAACGCGATCAGCAACATCAAATAGTTCTTTAGCGCTGATCTTGAATTTCTCAGACAGCGTAAAGATTTCTTCTGCATGGCCTTGCTTCCCAAAGCCAGGATCTGGGTAGCGACCAGCCCACCGGGTGTAATGCGAAAGCCCTTTCAACACTGCGTTGTCTCTTTCGCTCAGGTTAGGAACGAATGCTGCGAGCTTTTCAAGGCTATGGTGAAAGTGTTTCTTTTCTTCCGCTTGATAAGCAGCAACTCCTTTGTCAATGATGAGTATCGCCTTTAGACATATCTCAAGGCTGTATCCAACAAGCATCAGCGCAACTGCATGATATTGGCAGTGACATATGCCTCGAATGTGCTCTGGCATTAAATCCAGATTCGGCATCCCGTGAATTAAGACGCGAGCTGCCTCAGACATCGCATGCGCATGTGAAAGCCACAGAACTGGAGATTTCAGATCGTCACTTGTCGGACCTTTTTGCAGATCAACCGGGAAGCCCGCCAGCGTCTGAACCATGCCCCACTTATACCAACCGAGTGAAGCATAGCCAAGCGGATCAAGCCCAAATCCATCTTTGTTGGATTGAATATGATCTTTGAAGGTCATTAAGTCTGTCATTCACATCAAATAAATCATCAAGCCGCCTTCGACGACTCCAAAAAATCCTGCGCAAACCGCTGTAAAACCCCACCCGCATCGTAGATCGAGACTTCCTCAGCCGTATCCAGACGACAAATTACCGGCACTTCCACGCGCTCGCCGTTTTTGCGATGGATCACCAGAGTCAGCGTTGTGCGCGGCTTGCGTTCACCGATGACGTCGAAGGTTTCGGTGCCGTCGATTTTTAGTGTGAGCCGCGTGGTGCCGGGTTTGAATTCGAGCGGCAGTACGCCCATGCCGATGAGGTTGGTGCGGTGGATGCGCTCGAAGCCTTCAGCCGCAATCGCTTCCACACCGGCGAGGCGCACGCCCTTGGCGGCCCAGTCGCGCGAGGAGCCTTGGCCGTAATCCGCACCCGCAATAATGATCAGCGGCTGCTTGCGTTCCATGTAGGTTTCGATGCCTTCCCACATGCGCACGACCTTGCCTTCCGGCTCGATGCGCGTCAGCGAACCCTTTTTTACTTTGCCATCGACCACAGCCATTTCGTTGACCAATTGCGGATTGGCGAAGGTGGCGCGTTGCGCAGTAAGGTGATCGCCGCGATGCGTGGCGTAAGAGTTGAAGTCCTCTTCTGGCAGGCCCATTTTTGCGAGGTATTCGCCGGCGGCGCTATCCAGAAGAATTGCATTCGATGGCGAAAGATGGTCGGTAGTGATGTTGTCCGGCAACACCGCCAGCGCGCGCATGCCCTTGAGCGTGCGTTCGCCGGCGAGCGCGCCTTCCCAATACGGCGGGCGGCGGATGTACGTGCTTTGCGGGCGCCAGTCGTACAGCGGCTTGATGCTCTTGTCCTCGACGATCTTGAAGTTGAACATCGGGTCGTAAACCTGGCGGAAGTGTGAAGGCTTCACGCTGCTGGCGACGATCGTATCGATCTCCGCATCGCTCGGCCAGATGTCTTTGAGCGTGACCGGCTTGCCATCGTGATCGATGCCAAGCACATCCTTTTCGATATCGAAACGCACGGTGCCGGCGATGGCATAAGCCACCACCAGCGGCGGCGAGGCGAGGAACGCCTGCTTCGCGTAAGGATGAATGCGGCCATCGAAGTTGCGATTGCCGGAAAGCACGGCGGTCGCATACAGATCGCGCTCGATCACTTCCTTCTGAATCGCCGGATCGAGCGCACCGCTCATACCATTACAAGTGGTGCAGGCGAAGGCGACGATGCCGAAGCCGAGCTGTTCCAGCTCCTTCAATAAATCCGCTTCTTCGAGATACAACTGCACGGCTTTGGAGCCTGGCGCGAGCGAGGACTTCACCCAGGGCTTGCGCGTCAAGCCGCGTGCGTTAGCGTTGCGTGCGAGCAGGCCAGCGGCGATGACGTTGCGCGGATTGCTGGTATTGGTGCAGCTGGTAATCGCGGCGATGATGACCGCGCCATCTGGCATTTGTCCTGGAATTTCTTCCCACTTTGCGGCGATGCCGCGCGCCGCGAGATCGCTCGTTGGCAGGCGTTTATGCGGATTGCTCGGGCCGGCCATGTTGCGCACCACGGTCGACAGATCGAACTTGATGACGCGCTCGTATTCGGCGGTTTTGAGCGCATCTGCCCACAAGCCGGCATGCTTCGCGTATGTCTCGACCAGCTTGACCTGATCGGTTTCGCGGCCGGTGAGCTTGAGATACTCGATGGTCTGCTGATCGATGTAAAACATCGCGGCGGTCGCGCCGAATTCCGGCGTCATATTCGAGATCGTCGCGCGGTCGCCGACCGTCAGCGCGGATGCGCCTTCGCCATAAAATTCCAGATACGCGCCGACGACTTTTTCCTTGCGCAGGAATTCGGTGAGCGCGAGCACGATGTCTGTGGCCGTGATATTCGGCTGTGGTTTGCCGCTGAGTTCCACGCCGATGATGTCTGGCAAACGCATCCACGACGCGCGGCCGAGCATCACATTTTCTGCTTCGAGTCCGCCAACGCCGATGGCGATCACACCGAGCGCATCGACATGTGGCGTGTGGCTATCGGTACCCACCAGAGTATCCGGAAACGCGACGCCCTCTTTCGCATGCACCACCGGTGACATCCGCTCCAGATTGATCTGATGCATGATGCCGTTGCCGGGTGGAATCACCTCGACGTTCTTGAACGCCTTCTTGGTCCACTCGATGAAGTGGAAGCGGTCTTCGTTGCGGCGATCCTCGACCGCGCGATTTTTCGCAAACGCATCTTTATCGAAGCCGGCGAATTCCACCGCCAGCGAATGGTCGACGATCAACTGCGTTTGCACCACAGGATTCACCTGCGCCGGATCGCCACCCATATCCGCAATCGCATCGCGCAAGCCGGCGAGATCAACCAGCGCAGTCTGGCCGAGGATGTCGTGACACACCACACGCGCCGGAAACCACGGAAAATCAAGATCGCGCTTACGCTCGATCAACTGCTTCAGCGAGGCCGTGAGCGTAGCCGGATCGCAGCGCCGCACCAGATTTTCGGCATGCACGCGCGAGGTATACGGCAGCTTCGCATAAGCGCCGGGCGAGATCGCATCGACTGCGGCGCGCGTGTCGAAATAGTCCAGTGTTGTGCCTGGCAGCGGTTTGCGGTTTGCGGTGTTCATATCACGCTTCACTCGGAAAGATTTGAAGTGGGCAAGCTTCATCTGCCCACAGGGTGCAGCGATATTGCGTCGGCAAATCGATGGGCCGAGATCGCCCAATCGTCGTGGATGCTTTTATTTACGGTCCTTCAGCGGCACGAACCGCAAATCTTCCGGGCCGACATAGTTCGCGGTGGGCCGGATGATCTTGCCGTCGATGCGCTGTTCGATGATGTGCGCGCTCCAGCCGGAGGTGCGCGCGATCACGAACAGCGGTGTAAACATCGCGGTCGGCACACCCATCATGTGATAGCTGACGGCGCTGAACCAGTCGAGATTCGGGAACATTTTCTTGACGTCCCACATCACCGTTTCCAGACGCTCGGCGATGTCGAACATCTTCATCGAACCGGCTTCTTTCGACAGCTTGCGCGCGACTTCCTTGATGACCTTGTTGCGTGGATCGCTGACCGTATAAACCGGATGGCCGAAGCCGATCACGACTTCCTTCTTTTCGACGCGCGCCTTGATGTCGGCTTCTGCTTCGTCCGGCGTGTCGTAGCGCTTTTGAATCTCGAATGCGACTTCATTCGCGCCGCCATGCTTCGGTCCACGCAGCGCGCCAATGCCGCCGCAAATTGAGGAATGGATGTCGGAGCCGGTGCCGGCAATCACGCGGCAGGTGAACGTGCTCGCATTGAATTCATGCTCGGCGTATAGCACCAATGACGTGTGCATCGCCTTCACCCAGCTCGCGGGTGGCTTTACGCCATGCAGTAGATGCAGGAAATGGCCACCGATGGAATCGTCATCGGTTTCCACTTCGATGATGCGGCCGTTTACCGCGTAGTGATACCAGTACAGCAGCATCGAGCCGAGCGAGGCCATCAGCCGATCGGCGATGTCGCGCGCGCCAGGATGATTGTGGTCGTCCTTCTCCGGTAACGTACAGCCGAGTGCGGAAACGCCGGTGCGCATGACGTCCATCGGATGACTCGCGGCAGGCAAGGCTTCGAGCGCAGACTTCACGACTGCGGGCAAGCCGCGCAAGCTTTTCAGTTTGATCTTGTAAGCCTTCAGTTCATCCGCAGTCGGCAGCTTGCCATGGACCAGCAGATGCGCGATTTCCTCGAACTCGCAGGCGTCGGCGACATCGAGAATGTCGTAGCCGCGATAGTGCAGATCGTTGCCGCTGCGACCGACCGTGCAGAGCGCAGTGTTGCCAGCCGTGACGCCGGAAAGCGCGACGGATTTTTTCGGTTTGAAGGCGGTTGCAGGTGCGGCAGTTGCAGTTTCGGACATACGTCCTCCGGTCGTGGGTTTGCTTATGAATTCGTTTGAGCGCGAACAGACTCGATCAAGATTTTGCAGATCGCATCGATTGGCGACAGTGCCAGTTATTTCTTCTGAGCGAACAGGCTATCGAGTTTTTGCTCGTACGCATGATAGTCGAGGTACTTATAAAGATCGGCGCGTGTCTGCATCAATGGCACCACATTTTTCTGCGTGCCTTCAGCGCGAATCGTTTCGTAAACCTTCAAGGCCGCAGCGTTCATCGCGCGATAGGCAGAGCAGCAATACAGCACCATATCGACATCCACCGAACCGAGTTCCTCAGTCGTGAACAGCGGTGTATGCCCGAATTCAGTGATGTTGGCGAGGATCGGCACTTTCACCGCCGCCTTGAATTTTTTGTACATCGCAAGCTCGGTCATCGCCTCCGGAAAAATCATGTCGGCGCCGGCTTCGACATAAGCCACTGCGCGCTCGATCGCAGCATCGATACCTTCAACTGCCAGCGCATCGGTGCGCGCCATGATGACGAAACTTTCATCGGTACGCGCATCCACAGCGGCTTTCACGCGATCGACCATTTCGGCCTTGCTGACCACTTCCTTGCCGGGGCGATGGCCGCAGCGCTTCTGGCCGACCTGATCTTCCATGTGTACCGCGCCGGCACCGGCCTTGATCATCGAACGGATCGTGCGCGCGATGTTGAACGCGCCGCCCCAACCGGTATCGATATCCACCAGCAAAGGCAGCGTGGTGACCTCGGTGATTCGGCGGATATCGATCAACACATCTTCCATCGTGCTGATACCGAGGTCCGGCATTCCGAGCGAATTCGCGGCGACGCCGCCGCCGGAAAGATACAGCGCCTTGAAGCCGGTAGCCTGCGCCAGGCGCGCCGCGTAAGCGGTAATCGCGCCGGCAATTTGCAACGGCTTTTCGGTTGCTACGGCATCACGGAAGCGCGCACCCGCGGATGGCAGTGAGTTTGATTTCGGAATGGCAAGAGTTTCGATCGTCATAGTGTTCTCGCTTGATGAGCGGCGCGTATGGCAGCGGGCAAAGCCGCGTAGTGGCCTCCTGATACCAAAGGGCGTGCCAACTACAAGAGGTTAACGGACTGCCTCGTTATCTATCTGATCCTATTATCGATTTAATAATTTTCCGGCAGTTGAAATCATTTCAATCAACAGAATGAATGTGTTTCAAAATGTTTCAAACTGTTTTATGAAACAATATGAAACTAATGGTTTACCATCCTCCGCAACGCCGTAATCGCAACAGTGCCGGCAGCGACCGCAAGCCGGTGATCTGGACCGTCAGCGTCTCGCGGCTGTCCGGCCTGCTGAACGACGTTACGCCCGAGTACGACGATCGCGCCTTGATCGAGCCGATCAACCTCGGCTTCGAGGAAGCAGTGCGCCACATCCGGCGGCGGCTCGTCAATGAAGATTGCGACGTATTGATCGCGGCCGGTTCCAACGGCGCATATCTGAAAAACCGCATCGACAAGCCGGTGGTTTTAGTCAGGCTCAGCGGCTTCGATCTGATGCAGGCACTGGCGCGTGCGCGCAAGTTGTCGCCGCGTATCGGCCTGGTCACGCATGCCAGCGATCTGCCCGAATTCGCCGAATTCCAGCGCGGTTTCGGGCTCAGCATCGAGCAGCGCACCTTTGTTACCGCGGAAGATGCGCGAACTTGTGTAGCCGAGTTGGTGGCCAAAGGCGTGAAGGTGATCGTCGGCACCGGACTCGCCACCGAGCTCGCGGAGCAGGCCGGTGTGCCGGGAATTTTGCTGTATTCGGCCGAAACTATTCGCGCCGCGTTCGATGCCGCGATCGACATCGCCGGCGTGGTTCACGACCGCCAGGATTTTGGCCTTTCGATACGCGCTTCTCGCCGCGTTGCGGTATCGCCGCAGGTGCGTTTCAGCGTTGACGATCTGCTCGGTAAAAGTGCGCTGATGGCGAATGTCCGCGAAGCAGTTTTGCGCTGCGCGCGATCGGCGGCGACGTTACTGATCAGCGGGGCAACCGGAACCGGCAAGGAACTCGTCGCGCAAGCAGTTCATGCAGGCAGCGCGCGGCGGACGCAGCCGTTCGTTGCGGTGAACTGCGGCGCGATCGCCGAATCGCTGCTCGAATCGGAACTGTTCGGTTACGACGAAGGCGCGTTCACCGGCTCGCGGCGCGGCGGACGCGCGGGTTTGATCGAAGCCGCAGATGGCGGCACATTATTTCTCGATGAGATCGGCGAGATGCCGCTGGCCTTGCAGACGCGCCTGCTGCGGGCGCTCGAAGAGCGGCAGATTCTGCGCGTCGGTTCATCGCGGCCGGTGGCGGTGAATATCCGCGTGATCGCAGCGACGCATTGCGATTTGCCGGCGCGTGTCGCCGCACATCAGTTTCGTGCGGACCTGTTTTTCCGTTTGAATGTGTTACAGATTGCATTGCCCAATCTGGCTGAGCGACCGCAGGATTTGCCCTTGCTGGCGCAAAGCTTCCTGCAGCGCAGCGGCGAAACTACGCTGCCTTTCAGTGCGGATGCCTTGCGGCTGCTGCGCCGGCACGCCTGGCCCGGCAATGTGCGCGAACTGCGCAACGTGATGGAACGCTTGAGCCTGCATGGCAATATCGATGGCTGGCCAGCGCGGATCGATGCCGCTTATCTGTTAAAGGCCGCGCCGGAGTTAGCCGAACCACCATCCAGCCGCAAACGGTCGATCGCCGCGGCAATTGATGCGGAGTTGATGAATTCGACCCGCCCCGCCGTACGCCCAAGCCCGCGTGAATTGGAGAAACTGATACGAAGTGCCCATGGCAATCGCCGCACCGTTGCCGCGCACATGCGAGTCTCTCGCACGACACTATGGCGCTGGTTGCGCGAAGCCGGGATTTGACGGCTCGGATTGGGAGCCTGCATCTACCGTGAGCCTGCGTTTGTTAAAACCCTATTCCATGCTGAGTCTGGAGCCGAGACTCAAACCATCCGCCGACAATTCGCGCGATCAAATTGACCGGAAGCAATTCATGGCCATTCAGCACAGCAACAAAATCCAGCCTCTCGCAGCGTCCCGATTTCATGCTCATCCGTACATGAGTTCGAAGCCGAACCGCGCGCGTCACTCGAAGCTGTGGAACACTAAACATGCGGCAAGGTCATAAGCTTATTCCGCGACGGTACGATCGTCGCAGCGGCATCAATAACCTGGAGTCAACGTGACGCTCAGCACCGCGGTGCGAAGCCCTTCTTCGAGCCTGCGGGCGCCTGATCTGGCGGCGTATACGATGCAGGTGCGCGGCTTGACTCAGGCTTTGGCTGAGCCGCTTTCGCCGGAAGATTGCGGTGCGCAATCGATGCCGGATGCCTCGCCGGTAAAGTGGCATCTGGCACATACGACCTGGTTTTTCGAGACTTTTCTGTTGCGCCGATATGTCCGCGACTATCGTGAATTCGACCCGCAATTCGGTCTGCTTTTCAACTCTTATTACGAATCGCTGGGCGCGCGTCATCCACGGCCGGCGCGGGGTTTGCTGACGCGGCCTTCGCTATCCGAGGTGCTCGCTTATCGCGCGCAGGTGGATACGGCACTCGGCGAATGGTTGTCTGGCGGACTCGACGACGATGCGCGCGCACTACTAGAACTCGGCCTGCATCACGAACGTCAGCATCAGGAATTATTGCTGACCGATGTGAAGCATCTGCTGTTCCAGAATCCCTTGCAGCCGGCCTATCGCACCGATCTGAAAACACCGCAGAACAGGCCGCTTCAGCCGATGCGTTTTCATGAAGTCGCCGAAGGTCTCATCGAAATCGGCCATGCTGGCGCAGGGTTTTCGTTCGACAATGAAACGCCGCGCCACACGCAATTGCTGCAGGCACATCGCATTGCTGACCGGCCGGTCAGCAATGCCGAATACCGCGAATTCATCCGCGATGACGGTTATCGTCGCGCCGACTTCTGGCTGTCCGATGGCTGGGCGCAGGTGCAGTCGCGCGGTTGGCAACAGCCGTTGTACTGGCATGACGATCTGCAAGCCTCGTTCTCACTCGGCGGCACGCAGGCCTTGATCGACTCCGCGCCGGTCTCCCATATCAGTTTTTACGAAGCCGATGCCTATGCGCGATGGGCCGGCGCGAGATTGCCCACCGAAGTCGAATGGGAAGCCAGTGCGAATGACTTGCCGGTGAGTGGAAATTTTGTCGACGAGGATTTCCTGCAGCCAACAGCGCATGCACAGACGCAAGACATCCCGCGACTGCATCAATTTTTTGGCGATGTCTGGGAATGGACCGGCAGCGCCTACCTGCCCTATCCGGGCTTTCGCGCCGCAGCGGGCGCAGTCGGCGAATACAACGGAAAATTCATGAGCAACCAGATGGTGTTGCGCGGCGGCTCTTGCGTTTCGCATGCGGATCATTTGCGCGCCAGCTATCGCAATTTTTTTTATCCGGACGCGCGCTGGCAATTTTCCGGAATTCGTCTGGCGCAGGACGTTAGCTGATCGGCGCAAAAACTCATGCGCGCACCTCTGCTCGCGTGGCCACCGTTTCAAGAGGAGAAAACTGATGGATCAGGGTGATGCGCCGCGGCGCTTCCGCGATGCCGAGTGCAATGAAATTCTGCGGGGTCTGGAAGCAGCGCAGAAACGTCTGCCGTCGAAATATTTTTACGATGCGCGCGGCTCTGAATTGTTCGACCAGATTTGCGAACTGCCTGAGTATTACGTCACCCGCACCGAGCGCGCGATCATGCAAACACATGCGGGCGAAATGGCTCAGATTCTCGGTAGCAAAGTGCGGCTGGTGGAATTCGGCAGTGGCAGCAGTGTGAAGACGCGCCTGCTGCTCGATCAACTCGACGCCGCCGCGTATGTGCCGGTCGATATCTCCGGAGAACACCTGCACAAAACCGCGCGCGAACTGGCGCAGAACTACACCCGGTTTCCGATCGAGCCGCTGGTTGCCGATTTCACCGAAGCCCTGACGTTGCCGCAGGAAACGGTCGAATCGCGGCTCACCGCGGTTTATTTTCCCGGCTCGACGCTGGGCAATTTCGAGCCGACTGCCGCGACGCAACTGTTGCGTAACATCCGGCAATTGGTCGGTAACGACGGTGGCCTTTTGATCGGTGCGGATCTGCAAAAAGATCCCGCCGAACTCGAAGCCGCTTATGACGATGCCGCCGGTGTTACCGCTGAGTTCAACCTGAATTTATTGGCACGATTGAACCGGGATTTCGGCGCTGATTTCCAGGTCAATGCCTTCAAGCACATGGCGCGCTACGATCATCATCACGGACGCATCGAAATGCATCTGGTGGCAAAACGGGCGCACGAATTCAGCATCTTCGGCCAGCGCTTTTCGATGCAGCGCGGAGAAACTATCCACACCGAAAATTCCTACAAATACACGCTCGATGGCTTGGCCGATCTTGCGCAAACCAGCGGCTTCCGCACCAGCAAAACCTGGACCGATGCTGCGCAACGATTTGCGGTGCAATGGTGGAGCGCGATCGGGCGCACCAAGACCTTGGCGAAAGCGGCCTGATCTTCATCAACCGTTTGCAGACGATTGAACGCGCATCCATCAGGCGACTCGATCTCGACCGCGTCTGCATCAAGCGAGACTGAAGCGGCTTCGTTTGGCTTCGACAACGTTACGCGCCGATATGGAAATATCGCGGCGGTCGACTCCGTGACGCTCGACTTCGCAGCCGGTTCGGTCACCGCTCTAGTCGGCAGCAGCGGCTCGGGCAAGTCGACGCTACTGCGATTACTGCTCGGCCTCGAATGGCCAGATCAGGGCGAAATCATTTTCAATAACGCCGTGGTCGGGCCGCACAATGCAGTCGCTATTCGTCGTGCCTGCGGTTATGTGATCCAGAGCGGCGGGCTGTTTCCGCACTTGAGCGCTGCCGCGAATCTTGCGTTGCTGCCTCGCTATCTGGGCTGGACGCAGGCCGCGATCGATGCGCGCATCCGCGAACTCGCCGAACTGGTGAACCTGGATGCACCGATGCTGGCGCGATATCCCGGTGAACTTTCCGGCGGCCAGCGGCAGCGCGTGGCCTTGATGCGTGCGCTGATAATCGACCCTCCAGTGCTGCTGCTCGACGAGCCGCTGGGCGCGCTCGATCCGATCATTCGTCATCAGTTGCAGGATGAACTGCTGAAGATATTTTCCGCAATCGCAAAAACGGTGATCGTCGTCACGCACGATCTCGCCGAAGCCGCATTTCTGGCGCCGCGACTGGTGCTGATGCGCAGCGGCCGCGTCATTCAGGACGGCACGCTGCAGGATTTTCGCAAGCGACCGGCCGATGATTTCGTCAGCCGCTTCGTCGCTGCGCAACGAGTGCTACCCGCCGCGTGAACCACTGGAAAATGCTGCTGGCGCTGCCCTGCCTCGTCGTATGCAATATGGCTTGTGCGGATTCGATATCGCAACGTGGTCTCGTCGTCGGCTCGAAGAATTTCACCGAATCGGTCGTGCTGGCGGAGATCGTCCGGCTCGAAGCCGAGCAACAGAATTTGAAGATCGAGCATCGGCGCGCGCTCGGCGGCACTGCGATTTTGTGGCAGGCGCTGCTGCAAAATCAGATCGATATTTATCCGGAATATACCGGCACGCTGACTCAGGAATTGCTGCACGATCTGCCGCCGCGCGCTGATCTCGAAGTCTTGCGGCAGCGCCTCGCAACGATCGGAATCGGCATCAGCGCACCGCTGGGTTTTGAAGATGGTTATGCGCTTGCGGTCAGCAGCGAAATTGGCGATCGATTGAAGCTGGCGAATCTATCTGATCTGCGCACGCATCCGGAATTGCGCTTCGGACTTTCCAACGAATTCATCGATCGCGCCGATGGCTGGCCGGGCCTACGCGCGGCGTATGAACTGGCGCCGAATGCACTGCGCGGTCTCGATCACGATCTCGCGTATCGCGCGCTACACGATCGCGCGGTTGATGTCATCGACGTTTACACCACCGATGCGGAAATCGCGGAAGATCATCTGCGCGTACTCAACGACGACCGCGGATATTTTCCGCGCTACGACGCCGTGCTGTTATATCGGCTCGATAGCGCAGCGCGTGAGCCGGCGCTCGCTGCGACGATCAGGCAACTGAGTCAGCGCATTTCAGTCGAGGACATGCGCAACATGAATGCAGAAGTGAAATTACAGCACCGCGATGAAAGCGCCGTCGCCGCAGAATTTCTGGGTCAGGCCGCGCCGGTGGAATCGCACGCGAAAATCGTGTCGCTGATGTTGCGCATCGGCCAACGCACGCTGGAACATCTGAACCTGGTCGGCATCTCGCTTGGGCTTGCGTTGTTGATCGGCCTGCCGCTGGGCATCTTCGCCGCGGGTCGTCCTGCAATGTCCCAATGGATATTGGCACTCACGTCGATTCTGCAAACCGTGCCATCGCTGGCGATGCTGGTATTCCTGATTCCCTTCCTCGGTATCGGCGCCAAGCCAGCAATCGCCGCACTATTTTTTTATAGCCTGTTGCCGATCGTACGCAACACCATCGCTGGACTGACCGGTATCGACGCGAACCTGCGCGACTCCGCGCGCGCACTCGGTCTGCCTGCGCAGGTGCGCCTGCTGCGCATCGAACTTCCCTTGGCGCAAGCGACCATTTTTGCCGGCATCAGCACCGCCGCAGTCATCAACGTCGGCACCGCAACGCTAGGTGCCTTGATCGGCGCCGGCGGTTACGGTCAACCGATTTTGACCGGCGTGCGACTCGGCAACATCGAGTTGATTCTGGAAGGCGCGATCCCGGCGGCAGTGCTCGCGCTGCTGGTACAAGCGGGTTTTACGCAGATCAGCGCGCTGCTAGTACCGCGCCATCAGCGCAGCGCTCGTTAACGGGTTTGACGATCAGCCGGCGGGGCCAAACGCGATCGCATCGTGTTCGGATCGATGCAGGCTGCCGGACTTTTTGCACAGATCGCGCAGCGAGCTGCGCAGCCCTTCCTCGAAGGTCGGATGGTAAAACGGAAAGCGCAGCACCTCGCTGGCCTTGAGTTTTTGCTGAACGCACCAGGCGAGTAAATGCGCGCTATGCTCTACCGCCGGGCCGATCATTTCCGCGCCGAGCAGCAAGCCGTTTTCGTCGCCATAAATCCGGATCAAGCCGGAGTTCTGCAAAAAAACTTTCGCGCGGCCCTGGTCGTCGTAGCTGGCCTCGCCGATCAGCGCATTCGCGGCTTTGGCTTGCGAATAGCTTATGCCGATCGCTGCGATATTCGGATCGCTGAACGTAATCGCCAGCAGGGTCATGCGCGGGCTGGATTCCACTTTCGGATAGCGCGCGGCATTGGCGCCGGCAACGCGACCTTCGTTCGAGGCTTCGTGCAGCACCGGCCGATCCGCATCGACATCGCCGGCGATGAACACCGCGCTGTCGCCGCATTGCAGCGTCTTAGCATCGAACCGCGGCACGCCGTGCTGATCGAGCACAAGGCCGGAGTTTTGTAGGCCGAGCTTCGCCAGATTCGGCATACGCCCAGCAGCGGCGAGCACATATTCAAAACTTTCCGCGTGCTCAGCGCCGGCCACATCGCGCCAGTTCAGCTGCACGCCGGAATCGATTTCACACGCGCTTAGGATTTCGGTTTTCAGGCGTAGATCGAGCGCTTCGCTGAAAATTTTCCGGGCGGCATCCAGCGTGGCCGGATCGCGCAGACCGCCAAGTTTATCGGCCTGATCGAACAGCACTACTTTCACACCGAGCCGCGCCATGCCCTGCGCCAGTTCGAGACCCAGCGGACCACCGCCAAGTACCGCCAGCGAGCGCGGCAGCGTTTGCAGCTCGAAAATCGTTTCGTTGGTGAGCACGCGCTGCGACACATTTTCGAGCGCCTTTACAAACCGCGATGACGAGCCGGTTGCGATGATGATGCTGCGTGCTTTGACGCGAACGCGCTCATCCTCGCAATCGACGGTGAGTTGCGTTGGTCCATCGAAATGCGCGCTGCCACGAAGCATTTCGTCTTTGCCCAAGGATTCAACCGTCTTCAACACGGCGGCGACAAAACGATCACGCTCACGGCGTACGCGAGCCATTACCGCGGCACCATCAACTTCGATGCCGCCTGCGACACCAACGCCGAAACGATATGCGTTCTGTACCGCATACGCCGCGTGTGCGGCGGCCAGCAGCAGCTTCGACGGCATGCAGCCGACGCGCGCGCAAGTCGTTCCTCCAGGTCCGTGGTCGATCAACAAGACTTTTGCACCGGCGGCGAGTGCAGCGCTGCGCGCCGAAAGCCCCGCGCTGCCGGCGCCGATGATGGCCACATCACAGGTTCGAGTTTTCATACGGCTTCGACCGCGACGATCACGTTTCGGTCCATCGACCATCGAGTGTTGATCATTCGCTGATCCGTGGGTGATCTCGTCTGATTACGATACGCGCAAAAGCTCGATCGAATCGATAGCCGTTTGAATTATCGGCCAACGAAAACCCCAGCATTTGCTGGGGTTTTCGTGACAGCGCGAATGAAGGCGATTGGTCAGATACCGGGCTGACCGACCTGTACCGTGCCGAGCCGGTCGTTGAGCGTACCTTGATCCACCGATGGCTGGCCGAGCACATACGCCGATACGAACGCTGGCGTGTAGGCACTCAGGCTGCTCATCACGCGATTCTGCACCGAGTAAGGCGTGCGGGTGGTTTCCATTGCGAGATACAAATCTTCGGCGAGTGCGTTGTATTGCGTTGTCGTCAATTGGCGGATGCCGGTTTGCTGGGTACCGGGCGCGATCGAAGGCGTGCCCATCAAGGTCTGCACCATTGCGGTTTTCTGCGCGCGCATCTGCTCGACGCTGGCACCCTCCATCAAACGATTGATGCGGTTATCGCCTTTCACAGTGTCGTAAAAAATATCGATGGTAAGCGCCAGACCCTGCGGACCGCCGAGGTATTTCAAGGTCTCTTGCGACAGGCCTTTGTACTCGCCGATCGGCTCCTGTGCATAGCCGGAATCGAACATGCTGGCGGCAGCAGGCTGGACTGCACTTATCGATAACGCAGCGGCAGCCAATAGTGCAACTTGCGGGATTTTGAAACGGTGTAATCGGGTTTTCATGAATATCTCCAGGTGTAGTTGTTGTCTGATTCAATACGCGAGGCGGCAATGAATGGATGCCGCCTCGCGTGTTTGTGACCACCTGGATTGCAGACCGATTCAATCGCTCAAAGTGCGAACGGCTTGGCAATTCCGAAATAGATTGCCGCGCGTGGTCCCCACGCTGGCGCGGCAACGCCGATGCCCGAGCCATCGCGGATTTCATTCTTGCGGTCCAGTACATTGAGTGCCGCCAAGCGCAAATCGAGCTTGCCTAAGGCCTCGCTGATCTGGACTGATCGAGCCAAGGAAAGATCGAATTGCACATTCGGCTTGAGCTTGCCGGTGTTGGCGAATCCTTCGCGGAGCCCGTCTTCGTAAGTTCCTTCAATCCCGAGCGTTGTGCCCCACCACAGGTAAGAAGCACCGCCCGACACCGTCAGCGCCTGACTGTGATCCAGATAAATGTAGTGCTGGCTCACATAAGCTGCTTCATCCGGATCGGGAAAGGCGATCGCTTGAGCCGAAATGTTATTGATGGCCTGGGCAACCGAACGTGCGGCATTGAGATAAGCCGATAAATTTCCCTGATGATAAGCATTGGTCAATTCCAGACCATAGACGTGGCCCTGCTCATAATTGAAAGGGGTATAGATCAAGGCCGTGCCGAATTGACCTTCATCGATCAGGTTGCGTGCATAGCGATAGTAAGCATCCAGTCCGACGTTATAAGAAGATGTCATTTGCTGCACAACGCCGGCATCGAAGTAATGAGATCGTTCGATTTTCACCGGATCATTCAGTACGCAGGCGTCGCTCGCACTTGGCGTGCAGCCCGGCTCGTTCACGGGCGCGGCCAATGTCGTGTTGGCAAACTTCGCAAAAGTGGTGTTGGCCACCAGCTCGCTCGGCGGCGGCGTGAAGTAACGGGCATAACCCGCATGAATCGTGGTGCGCGGCGTCAGATAGTCGATCAAGCCCAAACGCGGGCTCAGTTGCTGGCCTTCGACGAAGGCATTGACCTTGTCATAGCGCAGACCGTAATTGACGATCAGGTTCTTGCCGACTTCCCATTTATCCTGCACGTAGAGCGAGGTCAGCGTATTGCCGTTCTTGGGATTATTATCGACGATCGTTTCCGGCGGGCCACTGATATTTCCATCCGAATCGGTTGGGAAAACAGTGGAGCTATTATCGGCACGAATGTTTTCGGTGGTGATCGCAAAACCGGCGCTCAAGGTATGCGCCTCTGCCAATGGATAACTCAGGTCGCCCTGCGTGCCCAGTTCGGTGGCTTTGCGTTTGATCGCGGAAGCCGCGTAATCAAATGCCAGATCGCCAAGCGGATCGGGTTTGAATTGCACCGTGCTCTGGCGATTAAATACTGCAAGTTGGTAAGTCAGATCATCCCCGGCAATACCCTGCAGCGCCAGGATGCCATAGAGATTGCGCTCGTATTGACGCTCGTTCAGAGAGGCTGAACTATAGCCAGCATCATTGAAATAAGCGGGATTGGTGAACAGGCCATTCGGATCGACCGGCTGGCCGGGATTGTCCGGTATCTCAAGCCTCGCACCAGTCGCCGCCAGAATCGCACTGAGTTTGGTGTTGCTATTAAGGAGATAAGAAAAGTATCCAAATCCCTTTCCCTGCAAGGTATTGTCGTGAATGGCATTACTCGAACTGGTCGGATTTTCGATGCCCAGATTGTTGGTCAGATATTGTCCGGTGACATAAGACGAGAAATTTCCGGTGGTCTTGCCGATCTGGAAACTTGGATTGAGAGTGTTGTGGCTACCGCCATAAATATCCACATCGCCACCATTCACCTGGTCCTTGGTCACGATGTCGATCACACCGGCGGTACGCAAGCCATACTCCGCCGGCAACGCACCGGTGTTCAAAGTAATGCTTTTTGCGAATCTCGGATCGAGCACCTGTCCGAACCCGCTGGTGCCATCCGGCAATATGATTCCATTGAGCCGGTACTGGATATCGTTATGATCGCCGCGAATATGAAGTTGTCCTTGCTGGTCGTTCGCCACACCCGGTGCCTGTAACAGCACGTGGTTGAACGCGGTGTGATCGCCTTCCGGCAAGTCCTCAATCGCCTTCTCATTGAAGGTGTATTGACTGCTGCCCGTGGAAGGCGACAGAGCATTGCGGGCGCGATCGAAACGCTTCGCGGTGACCGAGACTGTTTGCAGTTGCCTGTCCTCCAAGCTCAGTTGGGTCTTGCTGGCTTCACCGGCATTTATCTGAACTTCGACACTGCCAAAACTGCCAGATTTTTCAGCGTTAACAGAATATATTCCCGGCGCAATATCGGAGATCGTGAAGGCTCCCTTGCTATCGGTTTGCACCTGCGCGATGACTTTCCCGGAAGCATTCTCTAGCTGCACTTTTGCGGAGACCAGCGGCTTGCCACTGCCATCCAGAATAATACCTTCGACAATACCTTCACTTCCGGTCGTAGTCGTTACAGGCTTATCGGCGGCAATGCCAACAGTGGATATCCCACCCGCTGAGATACATAAGCAGCAAACCACAGTTGAGCGGCG
The DNA here is from genome assembly GCA_903970615.1 of Rhodospirillales bacterium. Classification (GTDB taxonomy): domain Bacteria; phylum Pseudomonadota; class Gammaproteobacteria; order Nevskiales; family Nevskiaceae; genus Nevskia. The sequence continues at coordinate 15,656 of CAJCJH010000011.1, read as the reverse complement.
CAAAAACAGCCGCGCTACAAGCAATAGAAAATGATTCATGAAAATCCCTCGAACAAATCTGGAAATGCGAACACAGTTCGCGGCCAACTGCACCGGATGAGAACAAGCTCGGTTCCCAATGGAGAACCAAGAGACTCGATCAACGGCTATCGACTCAACTGGCTAGAGCCAGGTTGCGGTTAAGGCTTCAAGTCAGACGCGTGCAGCGGGCGGCCCGGTCGCAGGCGGACGGGCATGGAAAAACTTCGTGACGATCGCGTGCAGTGCGACGCGCACAATCGATTCGACATAGCTCGGCAGCGTCGGGCTGACGAACGTCGGCGTTGGCGGAGCCGACACATGCGCTACCGCGCAAATTTCGCAGTCGGCACTACCCTCTGGAGCCAGTTCATGCTGGGTGACATGCAGCAGCGCGGCGAACTGCGCCAGCAAAAACGCCACGCACAGCAGCAACAACGGCCGGCGTTTCATCCGCATCGGATAGCAGCCGAAAACGGCATCAGAAACTTTCGGGAAACAGGGGCGCTAACAACTAATGGATGCCGTAGAAATCCCGATCGAACTCACTCGGCGAGTTCTGCGATGGCGAGCTTTTGGGTTGCGCCATCGGCCGCTGCAGTGAACGGCTTTCGTTCAGGTTTGCGCCGTGACCTTCGCTCACCAGCCCGAGACCACCGGAAGGTGCTAAACCGAAATCCAGCTGCTGGCTATGGTCCGAGGCGAGCGCGGGGCCATCACCGGTACCCGGAAAATCGCCGCCGGATTGATATGCGAAAGATGCCTCAGGCAGCGCGAACAGGCCCAACACGAGACACACGCCACCCATTTTCATGATACGCATCGCAGTTTCTCCGGTTGATACATTGTAACATTGTGCCGAGAGACTGGACGTTAGCATAAATTCCGATCGAAAACCTTTCACATCAACCAATGGATCGCGACCGACCACAATCCATGGCGGTTGCGCATCAGGACGTGGCTGCCGGGCGTTCGGAATACCATTCGGTCATGTCATCGTACATCGCGCCCTTGTAGATGAAGTAAGGCGCCTTGTGATAGATCTTGATGTCATGGAACGGGTCGGTGACGATCTTGGTAAGCCAGACCAAACCGGATTGCACACCTTTCAGGAAGAACAAATGAACCGTGCGGAACAGCACTGCGCCGATGCCGATGAACAGCCAGACGATGGCGGTGTTGTAGATCAGGCCGCGCGCGACTTCCTCGGCGTTGAAAAAACCAAATAACGATGGCTTGACGATCAGCACGAAAGGCGCCAAAACCCAGATGCTGAGCAACACCACCTTGCGTTGCAGGTTGTAGCCTACCTTCACGCTTTCCTTGTATTCGTGACTGGCGTTGTTCACTTCATCAAAGGTTTTCGGCTCGAAAAAGAAGTGCCCGATCTGCCGCAGAATCATGGCCAGCAACCAGCCCACCATCACTGCCAGCACCGGATTCATGAACAGCAGGATATAGCTCGCCAAAAAGCAGGACGCGCTGACCAGATGCAAAGCCTGATTAATCCGGTTGTGATGGTAATAACGGTGATCGTCCCAGCGTTGCTGATGCAGTTCCTCAAGAAAGGTCATGGCGGCTCCGGCTTGCGTGCGAATAAGAGGTTTCAGTTAAAAGCATTACTTAGTGTGGAATTTGGAGTCGATTGAATTGCAGACTGGGCGGTACAATCCAGCATCAATGCCGAGCCCATACGAACCATCGCACCGCTCGTTATTCCATTCGATAAGGAATAATTCCGGGTGGCGAACAGGATGATCGTGGAGCCATGCTCGAAGTAACCCATCTCATCTCCTTTCGCATAGCGCGCGCGGCAGCGGATGCGGTTCGATCCTTGGTATTGCAGATTCAGGGTTTCCGGCAGGCAATGAAATTTCATGCTGGCGACCAGAATTGCCGCGACCGGAACCATGCATAAGCTTCCCGTCGTCGATAACTGAGTCATGCGCACCACTGCACGCTCGTTTCGGCAATAGAGTTTCTCGATCCGCTTGAGCGCGATCGGATTGACGTTCCAGGTATCGCCGGAGAGGTAATCGATTTCCTCGACCGTGCAATCCACCGGCGCGTGGAAGCGGTGATACATGCTGGATTTCAGTCGCAAGGTGATGTACCGGCCGTTGCGAAATTGCGCAGCCAGCTTGGCATCCGGAATCAGATCGCTGATTTCATAAGGGAAGCCTTTGGCCTGGAACACTGAACTGCCATCGATGTCGCCACACTCGCCAACGATCGCATCACAAGGGCTTATAACGATATCCTTACGTGCATCGATGATGCGCGCGCCGGCTTTCAAACGGCGCGTAAAACACGCCTGCAAACTGCTGAACGTCTGCTGCTCGGCTTCCCGCAAATCCAGATCGGCGAAGGCTTTCCACACTGCCAAGGAGAGTCGCGTCAACAAGGGATTTTCGATGCGGCTGTACCAGCCCATGAAGCGGGTCAGCGCGCGCCGCGGAATGCGATTGGTCAGCAGAAAATTAAGCTGTTCCTGCTGACTCAGCGCGTGCAGTGCGTTACTCATCATCAAGCCACTGAACGCTGTGCGAGTTCGGGATCGGCCAGTTGCAGGCCCATATCCTGCAGGAACTGACGCATGATCGGCTCGGCCTGATAATCCGCCACCCGCTTCAAGGCTTCGCGCCGCATCGCGGCGTGCCGGTCACGACTGGCGAAGTGTTGAATGATGCGATTAGACATCTCCTCGATCGTGTTGACGAGATATCCATTGCGGCCATCCTGAATGATGTCTTTCGGACCCTTGCAGTTGTAGGCGAGTACCGGCATGCCTTGCGAGAACGCTTCCAGAATGACGTTGCCGAAGGTGTCGAACTTCGATGGAAATACGAACAGATCGAGTCCGGCATACAGTTGCGTGATTCGCTCGCGGCTGACCCAGCCGAGGAAGGTCGCTTCCGGCAGCTGCTCCCGAAGTTCAGCTTCCGCAGGCCCCGAACCGGCGATGACGATTCTCAGATCCGGAATGGCGAGCCGCGCCTTGTGAACAATCGCAGGCAATTCCAGCACACCCTTTTCCTTGCTGATACGCCCGGCCATGAACAGCACTGGAGTCTGGGCATTCGCGCCCGCAAACAATTCGGCTTTGCGCATCGGCATGCTGACCTGCGCGCTGGCCTCGGTATGGTGCGCCGTCAAATGAACTGAATGTTCCGGCAAGCCCATTTCGTGGCCGGTAAGCCATAGCCGATGATCGGTGTTGAGCACGAACACGCCATCGAACTGGTGATATAGCGCGCGCAGCAGCCGGCGGATGCGATCGCGTTCGTGACGATTGAGATCGGTGGTGTGCTTGACGAAATCGATCCAGTCCGTGTGCATGAAAAAATACGCCGGCACATTGAACATGACCTTCAGGAATAGTGCGACGAGCACCATCGGGCCTTCCGTCGAACAGACCACGCGATCGTAGCCGCCGCGATAAAATACCTGCGCGATTTCCAGCAGATCGGGAATGCGGAAGGTTTGCTCGCCCAGTTTGGGGAAGCTGAACTGCGTCAGCGGCCGCACCACATGCAGATGCGGTTCTGCTGCCGCATCGGCGTGACAAATCAGGAAATCGATCGGTAGATCGTTGCGCTGTATTTCCTTCAGCTTGGCCGACAAGGAACTCGACACGCCATTTTTATCGAGCAAGGTATCGGTGAGATAAAGCGCTCTCTGCGGATGATGGCTGCGGCCGATATGGCGCGCGAACTCATTCAGAAACGATCGATTCTTGTAGAGCGCCTGCGTACTGATAACCTGCGCGCCCGCCAGCACCAGGCTGACCACCGCAGGGAACGCCAAACTGTCCATCAGCTTGGCGATGTTGAGGCTATTTGCAGTTGCGCCGTTCGACGAATTCCCCGACAGCAATGCGGAGAGCTGGCTCGGCACTTCAAAGCGGCGCGTCAGCGACTCTGTGGAGAGATCGTCCAGCAGGAAATCCGAAACTTCCGGCGCGATGGCATTCAGCCGCTTGATCATCAGCTGATTGAGACCGGTGAACAGCGCCGCAATGGATTCGTTGACCGTGGCCACGAAGCGCTCCGGCGACTCCTTGCGACTATCCGCGATTTTCTCCAGCTGGTTGACACAGAATTTGTAGTCGCTAGGCACGTTCCAGCGGACAATCCAGTCCGGCTTCTTGCCGTGCAGCGCATCGTGTACGAACGAAATGAACGCCTGCGTTTTCTTGTTCTTCTTCAGTTCCAGCAGCGCATTGGCGATGGCGAAGCAGGCCACCTTGTCTTCGAGTTCGCCACGATGAAACATCATCCGCAGCAAGCCCGGATCCTCGATGCGCGTCGCCACCTGCGAGAAGTAATCGAGCACAGCAATAGTGAGCTTCTGGTTTTCACCGACATCGCCGAACGGCGCGACATGCCCTGCGCGCAAGGCTTCCAGCGCCAGCGCGGACAGCGGCTCGTTCTGGCGTCGCTGTGCCAGCTGCGGCACCCACAGCTGCGAACCGCACTGGCCTGCAAAAAGCCCCATGTGATCGTCGGAACCACCGGTCAACACTTTTGGCTTCTGCCAGCAGACATTGAAGTCCGCAGGGTTCAGGCCATGCTTGCGGCTGTAGCGATGCAGCTTCTCTTCGTTCAGGCCTTGCGCCCAATGCAGCGTCAGCACGCTTTGCCAGACATCGCGCTGACCATTCAACACTTCATAGCGCTGGAACATCAGCGCAAACTTCTCGAACAGCTCGGGCGTAATGCCGGAGTTGTTGGTATAAAAATAGAGCGGATGCGGCAGGATGACCGGGATATCCTGTTCGGCCGCATAGCGCAGAAACTCATAAACATCGGCGCGTTTGCGATTGAGCACGGACTCCTGTTGCGGCGTGAAGCCGTACGTGAGCACGTGCACGTAGAGATCGTATTCCGGGAAGAAGCAGGTGAATTCCGCACCCACCAGCACATCAAATCCCTTGTCCAGCAGCTTCCAGCAGGAACGTGCGTTATTGTGATTGGTCACCGTCAACACATCACTGCCGTTGCCGCGCAGGCACTTCACCAGCTTGCCGGTTTTCAACCAGGTTTCGGGCAGTCTGAGAATACGGCCCCAGAGTTCATCCGGAACATCACTGTTGTGATCGTGACAATGCAGATCGATCCGCAAACACTCTGATCGATCGAAGCGTGCCGATTCTGCGATCAGATAGCGTTTGAACTCCACGTTCAGTTCATCGCGGAACTCAGAGTGCTCAAGACTACGAAGCTTGCCCATAATCAATCAGAGGGTGTCCGCTAATGCATTCACAGGGCTATTCGTTTGCGCCACAGCGGAGCGGCGCCCTGCCCTCTGCGCGCCGAAGCGATACGCCAGCATGTCCTTCAACATCTGTCGCTTGATCCAGCGGTTGGTCAGATGCGGCGCGGTCCAGAACCACGCATCCGCCTGCATTTGCCGGGCTGCACGCAAAAACCGGCTCGCCACTTCCGCGAAATCTTGATCGGAATAGTTCAGGCTCATGATCATGCGCCCACTGCCGATCCAGCTCAGTTCCAGACCTTCTGCCCGCAGGTAGAATTGCAGCATCCAGTTATAGCGGCAGGGTTCGGTGTAGAGCACCGTGATGATGCTGTGCAAATTCGCCAGCCGCACCGGCAGCTGCGCCGCTTTGAGCTGCTGATTCAGCTGATCGACTCTCTCATTCCACAAGGCATCTGCCTGCCGATAGATGCTCTGCACTTCCGGCTGACGGATACGCTGGAGAAACTCGGACATGCAGGCCATCACATGCGGATGCGAATTGAAGGTGCCGCGCGCGAACGAGATATTGGCCGGCGCATCCGGCTTGAAGCGCTTCATCAGTTCTGCACGTCCGCACAACACGCCCACCGGCAAACCGCCGCCGAGTGTCTTGCCGTAAGTCACCATATCGGCCTGGATCGAAAAGTATTCCTGCGCACCGCGATAGGCCAGACGAAAGCCGGTGAACACTTCATCGAAGATCAGCACGATCTTGCGCCGCGTGCAGACATCGCGGATTTGCGCCAGCCACTGGCTATACGCTGCGCGATCGAATGCAGTACTGCGGTCGCTGGCGACGAGTGTGGAGTCACCCGGTGCATCCGCGTTCGGATGCAGCGCCTGCAAGGGATTGATCAGCACACAGGCAATATCCTTGCGGGTTTCGAGCACCTGCAGCGTCTCTGCGCTCAAATCCGCGAGGGTATAAACGTCATCCACCTTGCGCTGATTGCCCACGCCAGGCTGCACGCCATCCCACCAGCCGTGATACGCCCCGCACAGCCGCACCAAATGAGTCCGGCCAGTGTGATAACGCGCCAGACGCACCGCTTGCATCACCGCCTCGGTGCCCGACATGTGGAACGAGATTTCGTCGAGCCCGGAGATTTCCTTCAGCGCAGTGATGTTGTCGCGGATGGTCGGGTGATACGGCCCCAGCACCGGCCCAAGCTCCGCCACCTTGGCATATCCCGCCGCCAGACATTCCTTATAGAAGTCGTAGCCGAATACATTCACGCCATAAGCACCGGAGACGTCATAGCGCCAATTGCCATCCAGATCGCAAAGCTGGGTGCCGCGCGACTGACTCACCACACTGCCGAACCCGAACTCCTCCGGCAGCCCGCTCCGGTAAGGAAACGGCACCCGGTAATGACGGGTGAACTGCACATCAGAAATGCCGCTTTCGAGCGACCGGCTGAAGCTGAAGGTCAGTGGCGACTGTTCAGCAATGCGGCTGCGCAGGCGTTCCATGCCGGACCTGCGTCTTTCGGCGATCTCCGCCGGCGCCAGATCGCTGGCGAAATAGCGCTCGTCGGCGTACTCGAAAAAGCGGATCAACCGCGCCATCCGCCGAGCCATCTTCGAGTGACCGCGCAGCGAGGGATGCTTGGCCCGGGAAAGCTGGAGTCGCGCAAGGAGCTTGAGGACAAGCAGCCCGCCAAGACTAATGGCAATACCAGCGATCAGATAAGGAGCCATTCTGATGAGAGATAACCCGTATGCCCGGAACGATTGACGTTCATTTGAGCGGCAGGCTACCCGCGGCAGATGGCAAATCCGTTAAGACCGGATTGCGGAATTCCTGCAATCCATAAGAGTGATGGTTGAGTTCTTGGCGAGGAACCGGTGGGCGCCAAGCTTGAATGGCAGAACCTCTGACCGGAGCAGCAACTCGGAGTTGCCCGTCTCGTGGTCTTGGCCTTTTTCTGGAGCGCCATGCTCGGCAAAGAGGGGATCATGGAGATCAATATATCGGCCCGACAGGATCACAGCGTCCGGGACATTGCTCGGGAGCTGCATGCGGATCGCGGGCAATGCCGGAGTGGACTTGCGGCGAAATGACCGGTCCATCAAGGGCGCCTGCTAGCATGGTCGGCGTCCTCTGCGATCCAGGCGGCGGCATCCCGGCGGCGGTGTCTGCCGGGTTTGCCGGCGCTGGCGCGGGGCCTTTTCCTTTGACTATCGGCGTTTGAATGGCGATGAATGCGATACACCGGGCGCTTGCGCCTTTGCTGCTGCTGGCATTGCTCCTCGGGCTGGGGGGATGCAGCGCGATCGATGTGCTCAATGCGATCACGCCGGCTTCGGACTACCGGCGGCTTCAGAACATCCCCTTCGATGCGGGCGATCTGCGGCTGGATGTGTATAGGCCGGCCCATGCGCGGCAGGCGCCGGTGGTGGTGTTCCTGTACGGCGGCAGCTGGGAGGTGAAGCGCACCTACACCAAGGACGAGTACAAGTTCATCGGCGAGGCGCTGGCGGCGAGGGGCTATGTGGTGCTGATTCCGGATTACCGGCTGTATCCGAACGTGCGTTACCCGGCGTTCATCGAGGACAACGCGAAGGCGGTAGTGTGGACGCATGCGCATGCGGGCGACTACGGCGGCGATGCGGACAAGCTGGTGCTGCTGGGCCATTCCGCGGGTGCGTACAACGCGGCGATGCTGACGCTGAACCCGAGCTATTTACAGCAGGCCGGCGGCGAGCGCAGCTGGATCAAGGCGATGATCGGGCTGGCCGGGCCTTACGATTTCCTGCCGCTGACGGACCCGCTGCTGGATGAGATTTTCGCTCCGGCGCGGCCTTTGGAATCCTCGCAACCGATCAACTATGTGGATGGCCGCAATCCGCCGATGCTGTTGATGGCAGGTGAGAATGACGACATCGTGTTCGTCAAGAACACCAACAATCTCTACGCGAAGATCAAGGCGCTGAACGGCCCGGTGGAGAAGGTGGTGTATCCGAAGATGAGCCATATCAAGATCATCATCACCACCGCGACGCGCCTCCAGGGGCAGTCGGATGTGATGGCGCACATCGTCGATTTCATTCAGCGCAAGGTGGGTACCGGGGTTGCGGCGCAGTAGCTTGGGATGCGGCAACGCGGCTGGATGCTTGACTGCTCGGCTCGCGGCTGCGGGTATCTCGGGCGGCTTGCAGTGAACGATCGGGCTTTGACTACCAGCGATAGGCCACAGTAAACGTCGCCACCATCTGGCCTTGCTCCTGCACCAGCGGGCTGTGCCCGGCGCCGCCGAGCAGTTGTTCGGCCGCGAGCATGCCGGTGACGAGCCAGTGGTCGGTGAGGAAATAGCCGGCGCTGATACCGAAGCTGGCGCTGCGCAAACCGCTGCCGACCGGGTGTACCGGATAGCCCGAGTTGAGCGATTGCGTTTCGTCGATACCGTAGTAATGCCTTTGATTGGTGGCATTGGCGAAGGTCAGCGAAGGGCCGGCGAAGACGAAGTATTGCTTGGAACCGGCGAGCGGCGAATACAGACTGATATCGCCGACCCAGCCGCCCTGCCCGCCGAACAGCGTTCGCACATCGACGCGGAACGTCACCGGAAACAGCAGGTACTCGGCGAAGCCACGCACTTCCGGCGCGATGCTCAAGTTGCCGGTACCGCCGAGGTGATGATCGTCGTGATTGTTGCGGCCGAGATCGTAAGTGAGCGCAAGGCCTGCGCGATAATTCTTGTCGTGCAGCAGGTTCACACCCAAGCCTTCGCCAGTGGAAGCGAAGGCAAGGTCACGATAGCGGACATCGAAGCTCGGGCCGCCGGAAGTCTGGTAGGCGTTGCCGCCTTCGTATTTGGTGGTTTCCTCGGCAGACAGGCCGACGACGCGGGTCCACTTCGGCGCTTCGCCTTCGCGCATGTGCTCTTCGAGCAGATGGCCTTGCGAGTAATACCATTCCGGCAGGGCGTTCGGCGTTTCGGCGTACGCAGTGTGGACGCCGGCGAATGCCAGCACTGCGGCGATTGCGGGTAGGCGAGTTGAACGTATTGAAGCTCGGGTCGCTGGGCACAGGTGCATGGACTTCGCCTATTCCACTCCTTCAAAGGACTTTTTTCTGACTGTGGATCGCGCGGTCGAGTTCATCGGCAAGCCACATTGGAACTCCTCTCAAGCCCTCACATCTACAACCAGATCCGCGGTGGCCGCAAGCAGCCGGGTGATGTCTTGCGCCTGCACTGCGCCCATCGTCGACACCCGGAACAGCTGCCGCGACAAGGCACCCTGGCCGGCATAGATGATGAAGCCCTGCGACTTCAAGCCATCGTGCAATCGATCGTAGCCAATGCCCGGCAGATGGTAGGCCCGCAGCACGACCGACGACTGCGCGGATGCGATCAACGGTTCGATGCCGAGCGCAGCAAGTCCCTCCGCCAGCTGCGCGGCCAGCGACGAGTAATACTGGTGACGCTGCTGCAAGCCGCCTTCATCGGCAAACTCGCGCAGCGCTTCGCGTAGCCCGAAGCAGGCCTGCACGGACGGCGTGAACGGCGTGCTGCGCTTGTCCTGCTCGCGGCACCAGCCAGCGAGGTCGAGATACAGTGTGCGGCTTGCCGCGTGGTTCAACAGCGCGCGGCGGACGATGACGAAAGCCGCGCCCGGCACGCCATGCAGACACTTGTTGGCGGTGGCGGCAACCGCGCCGATGGCCGGGGCGAAGTCGATGTATTCGGCGCCGAAACTGCTGACGGTATCGGCCAGCAGGCTGACGTCATACTGCGCGCACAGCTCGGCAATGGCGGCGAGATTGTTCAGGCGGCCGGTGGTGGTTTCGTGATGCACCGCGGCGACATGCGTGATTGCAGGCTGTTGTTGCAGGCGCTGTTGCAGACGTTGCAGATCGATCTCGTCAAGCCAGTCGTGCGCAAGCGTTTCCACCGCGATGCGATGAATCTGCGCGATGCGCGTGATGCGCTCGCCGTAGACGCCATTCTCGATCACCAGCAGGCGGCAAGTGTCTGGCACCAGGCTGGAGATCATCGCTTCGACGGCGGCGGTACCGGAACCGGTGAGCAGCACCGCCGCCCACACCTCGGGATCGAGATCGTAGACGCTCAGCAGGCGCTCGCGGATTTCATCCTGCAGATCGAAGAACTCGGGCTCGCGGTGACACAAGTCCGGCAGCAGCAGACTTTCGCGCACGCGCGCGCTCAGCGTGACCGGTCCGGGATTCAGCAGCAAGGGGCGATTCATTCCGGAGCCTGATTTTGCGCGCGGATCTGCGGATCGGTCTGCCCAATAATTTGCGGGGCAATTTGTGGGGCAATCTGCCGGGCGATCTTCGGGCCAATCTGTCTGGCCAGACGCAGCTTCACCTGCTCCGGCGTTACCACCGGCCGCGGCAGGTTTTCGCGCGCGCCCGGCCGTGTGCGCAGATGCGCGAAGCGTGGTCCGCGGATTTCGTCATCGACCAGGAGGCGATCGATCACATCAAGCGTGCTCGATGAAAAGGCCAGCGGGTAGCCGCAAGCCGCAGCGATCGCAGCGAATGAAACGCCGGCGGAGACGGTGGCCTGTCCACCGGTGGAATCGTGTACGCCGTTATCCAGCAGCAAGTGATACAGATTGGCAGGACCATAGGTGCCGATAGTGGCGAACAGCCCCATGCGCATCAGTGCCGCGCCATCGCCATCGACGGCAACCACGCGCAGATCGGGCCGCGCCAGCGCCAGACCCAGCGCCAGGCCGGCGACGCAGCCCATCGAGCCGACCATGTAAAGCTGATTAGGCCGGTCGGCGATGGCGTACAGCTCGCGGCCGCTGAAGCCGGTGGTCGCCAGCACCACGCTGTTGTGTTCGGGAGTCAGCGCGATCAGCTTCTGCAACGCCTCGGCGCGCGTGACCCGGTTTGGCGGCCTGATTTCATTGGCATCCACGACCACCCGGCCTTGCGCACGCGGCACCGGCGCACCCGAGCCTTGCAGCGGGAAATCGGCGACAGTGCCTTTCTGCATCAACAGGCAATACGGCCGGCCGGTGGCATCCATGTGCGCAACGGCGCGATCGAGTGCGGCGGCGATGTCGGCTTCCTGCTGCGGAAACAGTTCCCAGGGAATCTCCATCGTCTCCAGCATGCGCGGCGTGATCGGCCCCATCAATTGATGTTGCGGTTCATCGCTGACACCCGGCTGCGCGCGCCAGGTGACGATCAAGAGTTGCGGCAAACGGAACGTCCACGTCAGTGACGTCAGCGGACTCACCGCGTTGCCAAGGCCGGAGTTCTGCATCATCGTAATGCCGCGCTGGCCGGCGATCGCCGCACCGGCGATCACCGAAACCGCATCGCCTTCGTTGGCGCAGGACAGATAGCGCAGGCTTGAATCCTGGATCACATAGTTGATGAACGGCGTCAGGAACGAGCACGGCACGCCGGCGTAAAACGAAAAGCCGCGGGCGCGTGCAGCCTCGACGAAACTCGCCGCTGCGATCATGCGCGCGGACTGCCGAGCGCGGCCTCCGAATGAACGAAATCACCGGCGCGGGCGAGGCCTTCGTGATCGTTCACATCGAGCCAGTGGCCATGCACATAAAGTACCTTCACTCGCTGGCCGCTCTGCACCAGTGCGTTGAGCAGATCGGGCATGCCGAGTGCGGAGAAGTCTTCGCGCATGCGCAGGCTTTCGAGCACTTCGAGCAAGGTTGCGCGCGCCTCGCTGCCGCGCACACGCAGCATGCCGATCCAGCGGCCGGCAGCACTCGCCGGCGCGGCACCACCGCCGTGCCAGGGCATCACCGATTTCAGCGAAACATCACGGCCGAAGACGCTGCGATCATCCGCCAGATCGGTGAACGCGAGATCGCAGCAACTAGTCGAGGTGAGCGGCGCGGAATCGACGACGATGGTGAACGCGGCATCCGCTTCGAGCAGGTCGCGCAGGATGTAACGGCGGAATAAAAGATCGCCATAAGTGATGACGGTGTCTTCGCCGAGCGCATCCAGCGCGCAGCTCAGCGAGGCCAGTTCGCCGGTCGTTTCATACGCGCGGTTGACCACCACTTTCGCGCCGGGCACATCGATCGCGTCGGGCTTGTAGCCGGCGACGACGGTGAGTTCGGTCACGCCCTGTTTGCGGAACGCATCCGTCATGCGCCGCAGCAAAGGCTGACCGGCCACCGGCAGCATCACCTTCGGCCGTTCTTGCGTCACCGCATCGAGATTGTCGCCGCGGCTGGCGGCGAGCACGATCGCCTGCGCCATCGGCCGCGTGGCGTAAATGCGTTCGGCCTGGCTGTATTCCTCGGCGCCCTGCAAACGGAAAATCTCGTTGACACTGGCAATGCGATCCTCGATGCCGACCAGCGACTGCGCCGCAAACACTTCGCGCGCCGCCGCCTGCATCGCCGGCACCGCAGAGCGGATCATGTGATTCGCCCAGATCACCAAGCTGATGCCGGCGTGGCGGAACACATCGGTCGGCGTGCTGTAATACTTGGTCGGCACGATCACCAGCGGGCTGCGATTGCCCCATTCCTTGGCGAATTGCAGGATTTCATCCGGCTTCGAGCGCTTCGAGTGGATCAGGATCGCATCCGCACCGGCGCGCCGATACGCTTCCGCGCGCCGCAGCGCTTCCGCCATCGACCAACCGGCGATCAGGGCTTCAACGCGTGCGACGATGACGAAATTATCGTCCACCTGCGTGTCCTTGCCCGCCTTGATCTTGCCGCTGAACTCATCGACATCGGCGAGCTCCTGTTTCTCGCCATCGATGAAACTGTTGGTCTTCGGAAACACCTTGTCTTCGATGCAGACACCGGCGATGCCGCCCTGTTCGAGCTTGCGCACCAGCCGCCGCATGTTGTTGAAATTGCCGTAGCCGGTATCGCCATCGAGCAGGATCGGCAGACTCGAAGCATCCGTCATGAATTCGAGCATGTCGACCACTTGCGTCCAGCTCGCCTCGTTGTTGTCGCGCACGCCGAACTGCGCCGACATCGCCAGACCCGACGCCCAGATGCCCGCAAAACCAGCCTCTTCGACGATGCGCGCGGAAATTCCGTTGTGCGCTTCCATGATGAATTCGGTCTGCGCGCTGTTCAGCATGGCACGCAGTTTTGCCGCGCGGCTCAATCCAAACTGCTTGACTTTCATTTCCATAAAATTCCCCTGAAACCTCTGAACAATTCCGTCAGCTTCAAACCGGCAATGGCAACAGCTTCGGCAATATTTCGCTATTTGCGCGAACCACATCCGCGGGAAAATCGATCTCCATCCACGGAATGCCGGTGACATCCACAACCTCGAATCTTTGCGGATTTTCCAGCAGCAGATCGCGCACCGCTTCTTCGTGCGGCTGATCGGAGCGGCCGCCATCGATATAGGTTTTGACGATCTCTGCGAACCTTCGCGCAGTGCGTTCGGTGAAGCGGAAAAAGCCGACCGACTCGCCCACCGCGTCGAACTGCAAGCCTTCGGCGACGCGCTTGCGCAGTTCCACCGGATGGCCGTTGTGCGTGCATAGCTTCACCGGTTCCTCGCCGGGCGTGAAGCCGCGATCCTGCAACAGACGGTCGGCCTGTGCGCCGGCCACCAGCACTTCGAGCATGCGCTGGTCGTACAGCACATCCGCATCCATCAGCAGCACGTCGCCACCTTCGCACAACGCCGTTGCGCAGACATGCGCCGTCAACACGCTGCCGAGTTGATACTGCGCATTCAGCAGAAAACGCGGCTCAACGCCGATGGCGAGACGTTCGACTTCCGCATGAATCTGCGCTGGCTGGTAACCGGTGGCGATGACGATGTCGTCGATGCGCGCTGCGTGCAGCAGTCGCAGGTGACGTTCCAGCAAACTGCGGCCATCGATTTGTAGCAGGCACTTTGGCGCAAGCTGGCCGAGGCGGCGGCCGTAGCCGGCTGCAAGAAGGATCGCGCGCATGGCGTTCTAGTTTTCCGGCACGCTGAGCTGCGTGACAGGCGAGCGCCGCAGCCAGCGACCTTCTGCAATCTGCCAATAAATCAGGCCTGGAATGCCGAGCGCGAGATCGCGTGCGCGCTTGGTCAGCGACAGCGCCAACGCGATCGGCGCCGGAATGCCGATCAGACTGCCGAGCAGTACGTAGCCGCCTTCCTGCACGCCGAGCGCGGCGGGAATGGCGAAGGCAATGCCGCGGATCGCCTGGCCGAGACTTTCGAGCATCAGCGCATCGACCAACGACACCGGATGCCCGAGAAATTGCAGCGCCAGCCAGACTTCGCCGGTGCCGATGATCCAGCCCGCGAGATTCAACAGAAAGCTCATTATCGCGGCCAGCGGCTTTTGATAAGCCGCGATCACGGCTTGATCCAGCGCCTCGGCGCTGCCGCCGAAATCGAGCCATTCGCGGCCGCTCGAAACCTTGTTGAGCAGGCGCGCGAGCCGCACGAACAATCCACCGCGACGCTGCAAGCGATAAAACCAGAAGGCGTTCAGACCGAACAATGCGCTGCCGATCAGCAGTGCCCACAGCAAGCGCGGATCGTTGGCATGCAGCGCCAGCAGCACGATGCCAGCGAATGCGAACAGCGCCTGCGTCAACATTTGCTGGGTGGTGCTGACGATCACCGCCGCGCCCGCGTCGGCCGGCGCGCAACCGCCGCGCACGAGAAATCGCGCCATCACCATCGGCCCGCCGAGCTGTGCGACCGGCAGCAGATTGTTGACCGACTCGCCGACCCAGCGCGCGCGCAACACACGCTCGGGACGCACCGGCCGTTGCAGCAGCACGCTCAGCCCAAGCGAATCCACCGCCAGCGGAATCAGGTGAAAACCGGCAACGGCGAGCAAGCCCCAGCCGGCGGCGGCGAGCGCCGTCAGCAAGGCGCCGAGACCTTCGTACGCAATCAGGCCGATGAACGCGCTGGCGCCTACGAAAAAAGCCATCGCGGCATACCGCTTCATACTCAGACGCGGCTCTTGCGGAAAACCTGGCGGAATCCGAAATACGCGAACGAATCTTTCAGATTCGAGATCAGGCGGCGCCAAGGCGTCATCCGCGGATCGGTGACGTACTCGAAGGTCAGCGCAATGCGTTCTTCATCCACACCCAGCGGCGTGATCCGGTGATACAGCTGGTCGCCATTGAACAGCACCAGCGCACCGGGCTTGAGTGCGATTTCGCCATCGACCGGCGCGCGACCCTGTGTGTGTGTGGAAGGCCGTGTGTGCAGGCGATATTGCAGTTTGGCGGACGATTGATCGAGCACGCCGAGCAGCACCGTATAGCGCCGACCTTGATAGTACGAAGTGTCGTAATGCCAGCCGATGTGATCGCCGGGCTCGGTGTAGAAATACAGCGCATAGGCATGCGGATCGTCGACCGGCGAAAACTGCAAACGCTCGCCGCAGACCGCTTCGAGCCATGCGATCAGCGCGGGG